>DATKHZ010000329.1:0-5169 GCA_035509995.1 Acidimicrobiales bacterium
GGCAGTCTCCTACGAGTCCCCGGCATTACCCGCTGGCAACATAGGACAAGGGTTGCGCTCGTTGCGGGACTTAACCCAACATCTCACGACACGAGCTGACGACAGCCATGCACCACCTGTGTAGGACCCCGAAGGACACCGCATCTCTGCGGCTTTTCCCTACATGTCAAACCCAGGTAAGGTTCTTCGCGTTGCCTCGAATTAAGCAACATGCTCCGCCGCTTGTGCGGGCCCCCGTCAATTCCTTTGAGTTTTAGCCTTGCGGCCGTACTCCCCAGGCGGGGCACTTAATGCGTTAGCTACGGCACGGAGGACGTTGATAATCCCCCACACCTAGTGCCCAACGTTTACGGCGTGGACTACCAGGGTAACTAATCCTGTTCGCTCCCCACGCTTTCGCTCCTCAGCGTCAGTGCCGGCCCAGCCCACCGCCTTCGCCACCGGTGTTCCTCCTGATATCTGCGCATTTCACCGCTACACCAGGAATTCCGTGGACCCCTACCGGGCTCTAGCCACAGCAGTATCAGATGGCAGCCCCAGGTTGAGCCTGAGGATTTCACACCTGACTTACTGAGCCGCCTACGAGCTCTTTACGCCCAATGAATCCGGACAACGCTCGCTCCCTACGTATCACCGCGGCTGCTGGCACGTAGTTGGCCGGAGCTTCTTCTGCAGGTACCGTCACAATCGTCCCTGCTCGAAAGAGGTTTACAACCCGAAGACCTTCATCCCTCACGCGGCGTTGCTGCGTCAGGCTTTCGCCCATTGCGCAAGATTCCCCACTGCTGCCTCCCGTAGGAGTCTGGGCCGTGTCTCAGTCCCAGTGTGGCTGGTCGTCCTCTCAGACCAGCTACCCGTCGTAGCCTTGGTAGGCCGTTACCCCACCAACAAGCTGATAGGCCGCGAGGCCCTCCCGAAGCGGTAGGCCCATTTCCTCACCTGGCCATGCGGCCTGGTGGGGTCATCCGGTATTAGCAGCGGTTTCCCGCTGTTATCCCAGTCTTCGGGGCAGGTTCCTCACGTGTTACGCACCCGTTCGCCACTAGGCCTTCTCCGGTGTTACCACCGAATGAGCCCCGTTCGACTTGCATGTGTGAAGCACGCCGCCAGCGTTCGTCCTGAGCCAGGATCAAACTCTCCATCGAGATCTTCAGCACACCTTTCGGTATGCCTCGACCCATTTGTAGAGCGCCAGCCCGAGCCTTCGGGCTGGATGGCACAAAGACGGAAGTTGTTGTCCGTCTAATGCTTGACAAGATTGGCGCTCCGGCTCTCACCGGCGCGCCCGCACTAGCTTTTAACTTTCTCTGTTCCGTTTTCAAGGTCCACTGCTCGCGGGAGCACGCGTCTGCTTGGTAGCAGGCGGCGGTGCCAACCGCTAAGCGCCTCACTTGAAGGGTTCGAAGCCCTCCAGTGACGGCGTCGCTCGGAGATGATTGCTCACCTGAGCGGCTTTCTAGCTTAACCTACGCAGTGGTACTTGTCAACGACGCCCAACGGCACCGCCGGCAGCCATGGGCTGCATCCACTCCACCCACCCGGAGGTGAGCAGAGTCATGCTAGCCCAGATGTGAAGACCACCGGCACGCTTTAGCCGCCCCTTCTTAACCTTCTCCCTATCGGGTTCCCTCGGCGGGTGCCCTCACCGTCCGGGCGAACGGTCCAGCTGCGCGGCCGGGGCCCCCAGCTGGACCGATGGCCTCTGGGGCAGAAGCTCCAACGAGTCGGGGGCCCGGGGACGCCCACGGGCTTCCCTGGACGACGAAGCGCAAGGGCAGGTCCGGGGCTTGCGAGGCGGACAACCCGACGCGTGCAGTCGCTACAACCAGGCCCCCAGGCTCGGCACCGTCGTCCGACAACCACAACTCGGATCGCTTGGCGGTCACGTCCAGGCCATTTTGAGCGCCCGTAATTCCGAAGGCCTCGGTCAAGCGGCCAGGCCCACGGCAAAGGTCCCGCTCGCGCAGCTCGCGTTGGCCGTGCGAGCGAGCCCGTTCCATGGCCACTATCCCCTTAACGGGTTGCGCGGCCCGCAGCAGGACGGCCGAGGCGGTCCCCTCCGGCCCGCACACGACGTTGGCGCACCAGTGGGTGCCGTAGGAGAAGTAGACGTACAACCGGGCGGGCGGGCCGAACATGATCGCAGCCCGCGGGGTCGGGCCCCTGAACGCGTGGCTCCCCGGGTCCTCCAGCCCGAGGTATGCCTCGACCTCCACTAGACGGGCCTCACGACCGTCCGAACGCACCAAAAGCTTGCCGATCAGGGCCTGCGCGACCTCACGGGCGTCGCTCCGGAAAAACTCGCCGTGTAGGCGAGTGCCGTCGTTCACTCACCGGGTGCTGGGCCAGGCGAGCGAGAGGGCCCGGCCGGCACTCCCCCGTCCGGCCCTGGCCCGTCGTGCTGTTGACCGACCCCGTGAGCGTGGCCGCGCGGCGGATGAGAGAAGGAACTGCCCACGCGAGGCATGCCCAAGCGTTCCGCGTCGGTGCGGACCACCGCAGCAAACCTCTCCAGCTGCACTGCCACCGGGAGGGGCCCGGCCCCACCCGGTGTAGTCCGCCGCGAGACGGCGACCCCGGGCTCGAGGAGCGCCACCGCGTCGGACCCGAGGGCCGGGTGGGCTGCCACGAGTTCGGGGAGAGGGACGCGCCTCTGAACGGACTCGCGCACCACCGCCCCGACGAGCTCGTGGGCCTGGCGGAAAGGCATCCCTTTTTGCACCAGCCACTCGGCCAGGTCCGTCGCGGCCAACTCAGGGGAACCGGCCGCTCGCGCCATCGCCTGGGTGTCGAAGGTCGCCGTAGCCAGCAGGCCTGCCAGCGCCGCCAAAGAGCGCTCGACCTGGTCGACAGCGTCAAAGAGCGGCTCTTTATCCTCTTGCAGGTCCCTGTTATATGCGAGCGGGAGGCCCTTCAGGGTCGACAAGAACCCGGTCAGGTGGCCGATAAGACGGCCCGCTTTGCCCCGTGCCAGTTCGGCGATATCTGGGTTCTTCTTCTGGGGGAGCATGGAGCTGCCGGTCGCATAGGCATCGTCCAGGTGCAAGAAACCGAACTCTTCGGTCGACCAGAGCACTATTTCCTCGCCGAGCCGCGAGAGGTGCGTGCCCAGCAAGGCAAGGTCGAAAAGTGACTCGGCCACGAAGTCCCGGTCCGAGACTGCGTCAAGCGAGTTCTCGAAGCGCGACGAGAAGCCCAGCTCCTGGGCGACCCAGTCAGGGTCTAGGGGGAGCGACGACCCGGCCAGCGCACCAGCCCCGAGGGGCGACACGTCGAGGCGGCGCCGAGTCGAGGTCATGCGGTCGACGTCCCGGGACAATGCCCAGCCGTGCGCAAGGAGGTGGTGGGCCAGCAGCACCGGTTGGGCGTGCTGGAGGTGGGTGTACCCGGGCAGGTAGGCATCGCCGGCTTCTCCGGCTCGGTGCAGAAGGACCTCCTCGAGCCCAACGACGCCTCTGCAAATCTCGGCCAATGCGCGCTTGGTGAAAAGCCGCATGTCGGTTGCCACCTGGTCGTTGCGGCTCCGTCCCGCGTGGAGCCGGCCACCAGCCGCGCCGGCTATCTCGGTGACACGGCGTTCGACGGCCGTGTGGACGTCCTCATCGCCGGGCTTGAAGACAAAGCTCCCGTCGGCGAGCTCCTGTTCGACCGTACCGAGGGCTGCCAACAAGGTGGCGGTCTCCTCCATCGAAAGCAACCCGCCGCGCTCGAGGCCGAGCACGTGGGCCCGGCTGCACGTTATGTCGTCACCCGCGAGCCGGCGGTCAAAAGAGAGGCTCTCAGAAAAGGCGAAGAGCTCCGCCGACTGCTTGTGCCCGCCAAAGCGGCCCTGCCAGAGCGTCATCGGCGGTCACACTACCTTCTGCCGGACCCTGAGTCTCAGAGTTCCTCGGTGCCGAAGCTCCTCTGCCGGGAGGAGACGGCTCCGTATTCAGGGCGGCACCGGGCACCCCCCATTCGCCGTCGTCCTCGGTCGGGTGGCCATTCCTGACAAGGGTCGGCGATTGCCCGGAGAAAAGAGTTGCAGGGCCTTTAAGAGCCGACGAACATCAAGGCGGTGGGCGAGGCGATGATCTCAGAGACGCTCGTCGTTGCGCTGCTCAGGGCGCAGTTCCCGGCTTGGGCTGCCCTGCCTGTGCGTCCCCTGGAGCTTGACGGGTCGGACAACCGGACTTTCCGCCTCGGTGAGGAGATGTCCGTCAGGCTCCCCAGCGCCGACGCCTACACGGCGCAGGTCTACAAGGAGCACCGATGGCTCCCCGTGCTCGCTGCGGAGCTGGCTCTGCCTATCCCTGAGCTGCTGGCCCTGGGCGAGCCGAGCGCCCTATTCGCGCGTCCATGGTCGGTCCGCCGGTGGCTGCCCGGCGACCCGGTGACCGAGGAGCGGGTCGAGGACTTCCCCAGGCTCGCCCGCGACCTCGCCCGTTTCCTTGTGGAACTGCAAAGCGTCCAAGCCGACGGGGGACCGCTACCCGGGCGCGACAACTTCTTTCGAGGCGGCCCACTCACCGTGTACGAGGCGGAGGCCCGCGACGCGATAGCGCGGCTTGCGAGCTCTATCGACGTTGGGCGTGCCAAACGGACGTTGGACGCGGCCGTCGACGCTGGATGGGGTCGCCCGCCGGTCTGGTTGCACGGTGACATGACACCATCAAATCTGCTGGCGGTGAACGGGGCACTGAGCGGTGTCATCGACTTTGGCTGCTGCGCCGTTGGTGACCCGGCCTGCGACCTTGTCATAGCGTGGACCACGTTTACCGGCAAGAGCCGGGAGGCGTTCCGGTCCGAGACGGGCCTCGACGAAGGGACCTGGGCACGCGCCCGGGCATGGGCGCTCTGGAAAGCACTAGTGACCCTTGTCCGGGGAAGTACCTATGCGGAGGATGCCCGTACCCGCTTCGGCTGGCCGAGGTCGGCGGCGGATGTGGTCGACCAGGTCCTGTCCGACGGCGCCTAGCGTCATTTGGCATAGAGAGAGCCGATCAATGGGGAGGACAATCATGTCAGCAACACTCAGGATGACGCGGGAAGGATTTGGCATTGAACTCCGCCGCGGTCGCTTTGAAATCCACGTCGACGGCGAGAACGTCGGCTCTCTCGAACGTCATGAGACGGTCGAGATCCCGGTCGAGCCAGGACATCACACCCTACGAATCCGGGCAGGCCGCT
>DATKHZ010000330.1:0-3649 GCA_035509995.1 Acidimicrobiales bacterium
GGTGCCGGGGCCCGCGGGAGCGGGGGAGGTGCCGCGGCCCGTGGAAGCGGGGGACGTGCCGGGGCTGCGGAAGGTGCTGGAGCTGCAAGCCCCGGAGCTGCGGGAAGTGCCGGAGCTGCGGGAAGTGCCGGAGGCCCTTACCCGGGGGATATGGAGGGGCTGAGCGAGGAGCCGATCATAAACGCGGGCGCGCCCGCTGCCAGCGAGCCGGCCGCTCGCAGCGCACCCAGCGGGGCAAGGCGAACGCCGCCCCGCCCGCGCAAAAAAGTGCCCCGCCGGCGCTAAGTCTGGCCTCCTGAACAGGGCGGCATCGGCTGGCCGGCAGCGCGGAGTACGCTTGTTATATGGAGTACGAAGTCGCGGCACTGAAGGACCTCATCAGGGAGATCCCTGACTTCCCAAGGTCTGGCGTCGGCTTCAAAGACATCACGCCGCTGCTGGCAAACCCCTCCGGCCTCGCAACATGCGTCGACGTGTTGGCGGACCTGTTTTCTGGCGAGCGCATCGACAAAGTGCTCGGGGTTGAGGCGAGGGGCTTCATAATCGCCTCTCCGGTTGCCTACCGCCTCGGCGCGGGGTTCGTGCCCGTGCGCAAAGCAGGCAAGCTGCCCTTCGAAGTGCTCTCCGTAACCTATGAGCTGGAGTACGGTACCGACACCCTTGAGGTGCACGCCGATGCCCTCCGGCCGGGAGAGCGGGTACTCGTCCTAGACGACGTGCTCGCAACCGGAGGTACGGCTGCGGCCACCTGCCGGCTGGTCGAAAAGTTGGGTGCAGTAACGGTTGGTTTTGGTTGCATCATCGAGCTTGGTTTTCTCGGCGGACGCCGGCGCCTCGAGGGGCTGCCTGTCGAGGCGCTTGTTACTTACGAGTAAATGGGGACCTGAGGGACGAAAGGAAAGGACGTAGCGTGACCACTGTCGAGCGGGCCCCGCGGGGCCGAGCCGCTGCAACGGTGGAGCGCGTCCTGCCTTGGAGGCGGCAGAGCCCGGCCAGTTCGGACGTGCTGGGGCCCCTGCTGGCGGCGTACCGGGAGCGCCACCCCAAGGGTGACGCCAGCCTGATCCTAAGGGCGTATGAGACGGCGGAGCGCGCTCACGAAGGCCAAGTCCGCCGTTCCGGGGAGGCTTTCATTTCCCACCCGGTGGCGGTGGCCACCGTCCTTGCGGGCCTCGGGATGGACGACGTAACTCTTGCAGCCGCCCTGCTCCATGATTCTGTTGAGGACACGGCGCTGTCGCTGCCCGAGCTCGAAGCGACCTTCGGGCCCGCGGTGGCCCAGATCGTGGACGGGGTCACCAAGCTGGAGCGAGTCTCGTTCGACACTCGCCAAGCAGCGCAGGCAGCAACCATGCGCAAGATGCTCGTCGCGATGGCAAAGGACCCGAGGGTCCTGCTCATAAAGCTGGGCGACCGGCTGCACAACATGCGCACGGTGGCGGCCATGCCAGAAGCCAACCAAAAGCGCACAGCGCAGGAGACCCTCGACATCTATGCTCCGCTCGCGCACCGCTTCGGCATCGCCAGTATCAAATGGCAGCTGGAGGATCTCTCGTTCGCCGCGCTACACCCTCGCCGGTACGCCCAGATCGAACAAATGGTGGCCTCCCGGGCGCCCGAGCGTGACGTTTACCTGGCTCAGGTCGAAGAGCAGGTCCAAGAGCGCCTAGTTGCAGCCCGCATCGAAGCGCAGGTCACCGGCCGGCCCAAGCACCTCTACTCGATATACGAGAAAATGGTGTTGAAAAATAAGGAGTTCGACGAGATCTACGACCTCGTCGGTGTGCGGGTGATCGTCAGCTCCGTGAAGGACTGCTGGGCTGCGCTCGGGGCGATCCACGGAACCTGGGCCCCCATCCAGGGGCGCTTCAAAGACTATATAAATACCCCGAAGTTCAACCTCTACCAATCGCTGCACACGACCGTGGTCGGGCCGCAGGGAAAGGCGCTCGAAGTCCAGATCCGTACGTCGGAAATGCACAATCGCGCAGAGCGAGGCATTGCGGCTCACTGGGGGTACAAGGAGAACGCGTCCTCTGCCGACGTCGCCTGGCTGCAAAGGATCGTGGACTGGTCGGCCGAAAGCACCGACCCTGCGGAGTTCCTCGAAGGGTTGAAGCTCGACCTCGAGACCGACGAGGTCTTCGTTTTCACCCCCAAGGGGGACGTTGTTGCGCTGCCGCTCGGCGCCACCCCGGTCGATTTCGCGTACTCGATCCACACCGAGGTCGGGCACCGCTGCATCGGGGCACGCGTGAATGGCAGGCTCATCCCGCTGGACTCCAAGCTCACATCGGGCGACAGCGTCGAGATCTTTACGTCGAAGGTGCCTTCCGCGGGGCCCAGCCGGGACTGGCTCAATCTCGTGGTCACGCCGCGGGCGCGCAACAAGATCCGTCAGTGGTTCAGCCGGGAGCGGCGCGAGGACGCCATGGAGAACGGCCGGGAGGAGCTCGTCAAGGCGTTGCGCAAAGAGGGTCTCCCGCTACAGAAGCTGATGGGCAGCGAGCAGCTCAAGAGCCTGAGCGACGCGATGCATTACGCCGACCTGGAGGGCCTGTACGCGTCGATAGGCGAGGGCCACGTATCGGGGCAGGCTGTCGCGCAGCGCCTCGCGAGGGAGCTGAGAGGTGGCGACCAGGACGTCCAGCTCCCCACTACGGTCCGCCAGCCGAGGCGTGCTGCCAGCCGCCAGGGCATAGGGCTCCACGTGGAAGGCCTCGACGACGTCATGGTCCGCCTTGCCCGCTGCTGCACACCAGTGCCGGGCGACGAGATCATCGGCTTCGTGACCCGAGGCAGGGGCGTCAGCGTCCATCGCAGTGACTGTGCCAATGCGGCGGCCCTCGCGGCCGGCGAGGTGGGCCGCCTCATCGAGGTCGAGTGGGACCGGGACAGGCCGGGCAGCTTCCTGGCCGCCCTCGAGATAAAGGCCCTCGACAGGACCCGCCTCGGGGTCGACGTCTGGAAGGTCCTGTCGGACCACCACCTCAACGTCCTGCGCAGCGAGAGCCACACGGGAGCGGACCGGGTGAGCAAGATGCGCTTCGAGTTCGAGCTCGCTGACCCGGCCCATCTCGAATCCGTGCTGGGCGCCCTGAAACGCGTGGACAGCGTCTATGACGCGTACCGGGCGCTGCCGGGGTCCGGCAATGGTGGGCGAGGACCTAGCTGACGGCTGAGCGGCCAGACCTGTTCCAAGCCGCACTGGAGCGGCGCCTGGCCGAAGGCGGCCCGCTGGCCGCCCGGATGCGCCCGCAGTCCCTCGACGAGGTCGTCGGCCAGGAGCGGCTGCTGGGGCCAGGGCGACCTCTCCGGGCGTTGATCGAGGCGGACCGGTTGAGCTCGGCCATTCTTTGGGGACCTCCCGGGACAGGCAAGACGACGCTCGCAAGACTGATAGCTGGAGCGACCAAGCGGTCCTTCATCGGCCTTTCTGCGGTCTCGGCCGGCGTGAAAGACGTCCGCGAGACGGTCGAAGGCGCCCGGAGGTTGCTCGGCGAGCAGGGCAGGGGCACGGTGCTGTTCCTCGACGAGGTGCACCGGTTCAACCGCACCCAGCAGGACGCGCTCTTGCCTTCGGTGGAGGCCGGCGAACTGACCTTGATCGGCGCTACCACCGAGAACCCGTTTTTCAGCGTGAACGGGC
>DATKHZ010000331.1:0-2907 GCA_035509995.1 Acidimicrobiales bacterium
AGACTCATCATCCCCATCCTTGTCATGAGGGAGCTTGATGATCTAAAAAATTTCGGTAAGACACCCAAGGCTCGTCCCCGTCTGCGTCGTATCTTCGAGATCCTTCGGGACAAAGGGCGCGGACCTTCACCCATTAGGGAAGGCATTACATTAGAGCTGCTTATGGACCCGCCGCGTTACTCGCCACTCCCCGTCCACGACGAGGAAATTGTGCGCCGAGCACTGTATCTGCGCGACCGGAAGGGTGGTATCCTCACACTGATCACGGGGGATTACACGATGTTGGCCAGTGCAGGGGCCGAGGGTTTGCGTGTAGTAATGACGCCGGCAGAACTGGCTCTGCCATAACCTCGAATCATCATGCGGTTTAAAATGGAACGAGGTAATTACACCAGGAGGCCCCAGCCCAGGGTGGGCCAACGTACCAGCTCCGGCACACGACTCAGTGCTGGGGGGGCTGGACAGCCGTTCTGAGCCGACACAGGCCGTCACCTTGTGCCCGAGGGCAGCTTCGGGAGAACTGGGCCCGCTACCACCTCGACCACTGACCGAGGCGGGCCCGAGGGACCCGATGTGGCGAGATGCCGGCGGCCGGTCTGCAATAAAAGCCCTAGCCACGTCTCAGCGGGAGGCACAATAGAGACCGTGGCCCAGTTGACTGCCCTCGATGTCAACCCGTTCTACCCCGCTCTCTCTGGCTGGCTCGTGTCAGCGCGCCAGCGTTCAGGGTCGAGGTTCGTTCCACAGCAGGCGCACACCTGCGAGCGCGGCCTGAGCAGCCCGCTCTTCTCCCACGACGACCAACGTAGCTGGACAGAGCACTAGGCCATCGGAGAGCCCACAGAGCGTGGCGAAGTGCAGTTCTCGCCTCGCGTACTACGAGAAGCAAACCTTAGGCCGCCGGGTCCTCCCCACCGACAAAGGCCTATTCAACATGTCCCCCCAAATGTCCCCCCAGGCCATTTTATACTCATCAAGAGGCTCGCCTAATAGGCAAAAGAGCTGGTCAGACTGGTGGAGGCGAGGAGAATCGAACTCCCGAACCTCTTGCATGCCATGCAAGCGCTCTACCAACTGAGCTACGCCCCCAGGTGTGCTAGCCACAATAGCTGACAGGCTCAGCAGTCTCGGGGCGGAAGGCCGACGTGGCCTTCGATGTCGCATCGGCAAGCAGCGCTCCGATCGGAGATGATCTCTGAGGGTTGGACCGCCCGGCCGTACGGGCGTGGTCGGCGCCCCAGGCATCCTTGACAGGGCCGGAAGATGTCGTTATCTTTTTTGAAATCGATTACTGAAATCGGTTCTTCCTTGAGAAGGTCCCCGACCGTGAGCCCGGCCCGCATCCCAGTGAGGATCAATGACGTCGCAGAGCGCGCCGGAGTGTCGCCGGCCACGGTATCGCGGGTGCTCAATGACAACTTGTCGGTCGGCCAAGCCAAGCGGGAGAAGGTACAGGCAGTCATCGAGGAGCTCGGCTACCGGCCCAACCGGGTGGCCAGCAACCTGCGCCGGCAGCAGGCGCAGATGATCGGGGTAGTCATCTCCGACATCGAGAACCCGCATTTCACAGCCGTGGTCCGTGCTGTCGAGGACGCTGCGTACCGACAGGGTTACCGTGTGCTGCTCTGCAACACGGACGAGCAACCGGAAAAACAACGGTCCTACCTGGGAGTGTTGACAGCGGAGCGCGTGGCGGGGGCCATCATCTCTCCCACGGAAGCCAAGGCCCCCGAGATCGGCGAGCTGATCGACCACGGCACCTGCGTCGTCGCCTTCGACCGGGATATTGCCGACAGACGGGCTGACGCGGTGGTGGCCGCCAATGCTGAGGGGGCCAGGACCGGCACGGCCCACTTGATCGCCTGCGGGCACTCCAAGGTCGGCTACATAAGCGGCCCCGTGCGAGTCGAGACCGGCGCCGAACGCCTCCGCGGCTACGGCGAGTGCATGACTGCCGCCGAACTGACCCCCATGGTCGCCTACGGCGACTTCCGCTACGAGGGAGGCGCGCGGGCAACCCGCGAGCTCCTATCCAGGGGTGCCACCGCCTTGCTCGTCGGCAACAACTTGATGGCCGTTGGAGCGCTCCATGCCATCAAGGAGGCGCGGCTAAAGGTCGGTCGAGACATCGCCCTCGTCGCCATCGACGACCCTCCTTGGGCTGAATTGACCGACCCTCCTCTGACGACGCTCGCCCAGCCGGTGCGAGCCATGGCCGACGCTGCCGTCGAGATGTTGTTGGAGAGGCTCGGGGCGCGCCGAAAGCGCCGCAAGCGCCAGGTGTTCGACTTCGAATGGCGACACCGTGGTTCGTGCTGCAACAACGGAGCCTTGGTGGAGGCGCGTTGATGTGGCGCGGACAATGGCGCCAACGCGGTGGCCGGTCAACGGGGCCACATGGTGCTGTCGTACCCCAAGGGGCTCCCGAAGCACCCGATTCCCTAGTGGTGCGAAACCTGGACCGGTCTCGAGTATGTGTTTGCCATGGGGTGCGCCCAAGCCGGCGACCTGGGGCTTGCTCCTCACCCTGGCCGGTTTCCGGTACGACGGGAGGGACGGTCCCGGCGAGTACGAGCTGCGACCCACCGGACAGCCCGCCGCGCGAGCATGAGCGGGAGCCGCGGGAGCATGAGCCGGAACGGTGCGCATGACCGTGTTGGGGAGGGCGAGTGCTAGCTGACCTGTGGAACGTGGGGAGCTCCCTTCATGGCCGCAGCAGGGCAGTTAACCCCGAAAACCCGACCGGTGCCAAGGGTCAGGCCGCGCGGGCCGTTGCGGGCACCGGTGCCGCGCCCGCTCGTGCGCTTGGGCCAGGTTGGAAGATCTCGCCAAGTATCGTCGTCGGGCCTGGCTCGGTGGCGGAGCTGGCCGTTATAAGTGGCCCGGGGGTTATCAGGCACATATGGC
>DATKHZ010000332.1:0-5304 GCA_035509995.1 Acidimicrobiales bacterium
CCCGGTCGGCGGCTTGCCCGTCCGCTGCACCAAGGGCGGCAATCGCGAGCCGGGGCCTGCCGGCTGGGTATTGGCTTGGCGGGCAGGGCTGGCCGCTACAGGCGCCAGGGCAGTCAGGGAGAGCGCAAGTACCGCTCCGACAAATGGGGGTGCCGCTAGGGAACGTCGCACCAGACGGTTTGTGGCTGGCAGTCACGAGTACTCGTAGCTGCTTCGTGAAACGGCTCCGGCCCACGGGTTGCCCCCGGCGCGTCAGCCATCGACGTAAAGCTGCCCGTTCGCTCCCAGTGCGACCGGGATGGGTGAAAGCCCCGTGGCTGCCGGTCCCTGGAGTACGGCCCCGGTCGCCGCATTGAACGTGGACCCGTGGCAGGGGCACACGAATAAATCGTTTGACCCGTCGAACTGGACTTGGCAACCGGCATGGGGGCAGATCGCCGAAAAGGCACGGAACTCACCTTTCGTCAGTTGGACGACGAGAGCGGGGACTTGTTGGGCCGGGTCGGTGAAGCTGGCGGCGCCCCCGACGGGCACATCGGAGGCCGGCCCGACCCGCGTCCCCCTGGGGACCGTGGTCGCAACCGGCGGCCCGATCGCCGTGGTTGACGTGGCTGGCGAGACTGCGGTTGGGGCCGGTGATCCTGCGGTCGTGCTCGCTGATCCTGCCGTCGTGGCCGGTGATCCTGCCGTCGTGCCCGGTGATCCTGCCGTCGTGCTCGCTGAGCCCGGCGTCGTGGTCACCCCGGCTGAGACGGGCCCGGCGCTCGTGCTCGTAGTGGTCCCAGCGGCTATCGGGCCCACTGTTCCGGAGCGCTGTGCTGTGTGCAGGAGCCGACCGAAAGCGCTGGTCAACGCCCCAATGGCGATCCCGGACACGGCCGCGACACCAACGGCAGTGGTCTTTTGCAGGAAGATCCGCCGCTCGATCTCGGACTCCCGTTGCCTCATGTCGAGTAACTGCCTTCTCGTCGGGGCACCGGCCGGTACCGAACGGGCCAGTGCCGCCAGTGACTGCGCGGCGCGTCGGGCATAGATGCCGTCGAGCGACCACGCTCCCGATCCTCCGAGAAGGAACGGCGTCCAGGCAAATAGGAACACGATGTCCGGCCCGTAGTAGTAGGGGTTGTCCCTGAAGCTCACGGTCAGGAAGAACGACAGTGAGAGCAACGCCCCCCCAGCCGCTGCCACTCGTCCGAAGAGGCCGAGCAAGGTCCCCAGCCCGACCGCGATCTCACCCAAAGAGATGAGCACTGCAACAAGCACCGGGGCATGAAGAGCGGCACCGAGAAGGTGATGAAGCGGGCTGGTGATGATGGAGCCGCGGAGCTGCTCCTCGAACGAGCCAGGGGCAGTGGCGCTGAAGAAGTCGGGGTTTGCCAGCTTTTGCAACCCGGCAAAGACGAACGTCACCCCGAGGAAAGCGCGGAGCAATAGCAGTGGCCCCCCCGGGGCGGCCAGGGCCCCGGCCAGCCGAGAACGACCTGCGGGCCGCCGGTTCCCCAAGCGCGAGGGATCGTTCACTGCTCCTTTTCCTCCGTTCCTTTTCCCCGTCGTCGGCAGTGCCTATTCCTGCCTAGCGTAAGCGGCGGACCTTACGGCCACGTGAATTGAGAGCCGGCCCAGCCCGCCGGGACGGGCTTCATGCCTGCGTAAGGCTGGTTACCTAACCTGTACATGGTGAAGGTGTTCCCGCCGCTGCCGCCCAGTGGCACCCACCATTGGTGGTTAACGAGCCGATGCGTGGGCAAAGTCAAGAAACTGGCTGTCGCGCTCACGGCATTAGGCGCGGTAATCGGCCCACTCGGCGCAACCGCCGCGACCGCCGCCGCCACGACCGCCGCCGCCGCCATGCCTGCTACCACAACGTCGTACTACGAGCGCACCGCCAGCCCGAAAATACTGTACCGACAGGGTGAGAAGGCGGGGAAGGCCGCCGCACAGGGCATCGTCATCCTGGATTTTGGCCGGCCGGGCGTCGACGGTCCCCGCTTCGGGACGATGGCGTACAGTGGCGCGTTTGTCTCGTTTGCGGCGATCGAGGCCGGCGTAAAAAGCTATATCAAGGCCTACTACCGGTACGCTCCCCGTTACACCAAGCTCAACGTGGCGGTTGGGACCAACAACAGCTGCGGCCTGGGCCAGCCCTGCGGCGGGACGCTCAGTTGCGGCTGTCCCGACGAGCCTCCCAGCTTTGTCACTTGGGGCCGGCACTTCGCCCTGACCGTGGAACAGGTCGACAACTGGGCCGGCGCTCTTCGGGCGCAATACGGTTATACGGACGAACTGCGTGCCGTGGCCGCCGACGACGCTGAGCCGGCGTACGACCCCGGCTACCAGAACACCTTCGACGTCTTAAAGGGCTATGCCAATTTTGTTGGTGGGACGTTCCCGCCCATGGTGGACTTCGGGTCCGCCGAGCCGAATTATTGGACGGAAGCCCAGCTGCTCCAGGTGGCCTACGGCTTCCGGCCCGACGTGCCCATGCCGCAGATCTATTATGGCGCTCAGGCCGATCAGTGGGCCGGGCTTTTGCATTACGCGAAGACCCGGCTCGATAAAGTGATTGACATTTATGGTGTATTGACTACGGGTGGAGGCACGAACACCCCGCAGATCGCGTATGCGGACATGCTTCGGGCTGTCTCGAGCGTCACCGAGCAGGCAGCCATCCCCTGGTTGTCGACGATCCATCGCTGACGTGACGAGTGAGCCCTTCCTTCGACGCGTGCCCTTAGTCTCGCGATAGCCTCACTTTGATGCCATTGGCAGGTGGCCGTTTTGCGCGGAGGCTGCGGGGAGAGGACCGGTCAGCCTCGCGACTTGCTCTCTGGTCTGGGCCGATTACGAACGGGGAGTTCGTCCCCGCAAACTCCTCGCGACGGAACATCGAGACGAACGCCATCATCCGCGATGCGATCGATGAGGCGTCGAAGCGATCGGGCATGGACCGACGACGCTTCTTGCAAAGTGCGGGCGCTGTCGCCGCCGCTCTGACGGTCTTTGACGCGTCTGCCTCGTCTGCTGCGGTGCGTCGGGGCGAGAGAAGCGGAGGCATGTTCAACCTCCCCAATGCCGCCGATGTTGAGACTTGCCGCGCGTCGCTCGTCGACAAGACCGATTTCATCTTCGACGTCCACACTCACCATGTGGTCCCGAACGGGGCATGGGTGACCAACGCACCGGCGACCGTCGGTCTCGTGTCGGGCATGCTCCCGGCAGCGTGCACGGAGAGCCCCCGGCTCGATTGCGTTGACCGGACTAACTACTTCCGCGATCTCTTCCTGTCGAGCGACACCACCCTCGCGATGCTGACCGATGTGCCGAACTCAGGGCCGGCCACCGCACCGATGCCGCTCAGCCAGGCGATCGAGACCAAACAGATCGTCGATGACCTCACACGGCCCGGCTCGACGCGCCTTCTTGTCTCGAACATCATCGCCCCGAACGTCGGGCCCGTGGCTCACTGGATCGAGGAGATGACCGCGGCCGCCACCACCCGTCAAGTCTCTGCGTTCAAGGTGTACACCGCCTGGAGCCCGAACGCGCAGGGCTTCTCTTTGGAAAACCCGAGGATCGGCCTTCCGGTGGTCCAGCACGCCCACGATCTCGGGATCAAGGTTTTCGTCGCCCACAAGGGCCTCCCGCTTGTCGATTTCGACCCGGCGTTCAACCATCCCGACGACATGGTTGCAGTCTCTCGTCAGTTCCCGGACATGAACTTCGTCATCTACCACGCTGCATGGGATCCCTCCCACGTCGAAGGTCCCTACAACCCGAGTGCGACGGTCGGGATCGACAGCCTGCTATCTGCTCTAGAGCGCCATAACGTGCCCGCGAACGACAACGTCTGGGTCGACCTCGCGACGGTGTGGCGCCAGCTCCTTACTCAACCAGACCAGGCAGCGCATGCAATCGGCAAGCTGTTGAAACGAGTCGGTGAGAAACGCGTCATGTGGGGGACCGACGCCATTTGGTACGGCAGCCCGCAACCGCAGATCATGGCAATGCGGGCCTTTGAGATCACAACGGAGTTCCAGGAGCGCTATGGCTATCCTGCCCTTACCGCCGCAGTGAAGCGGGACATCTTCGGGATGAACGCAGCGCGCCTTTTCCACCTCAACGCTGATGCCCGTCGCTGTGGGATCGACGACGTGCAGCTTGCCGCTTCGCGTGCGGCCGTTGTCGAGCTGCAGGCAGACGGGGCCCTCGGTTCTCCTTGGGAGACCCGAGGGCCGACGACCCGCCGGGAGATGCTCCGCTCGCTTGCGACGCTCCAAGCGCCGTGGAGGCCGACCTAACGAACGCAAAAACATACGCGGAGCGGTCGACCAAGCTGTCGGCACCCTTTGGCACCCGGGCCCACGAGCCCGCTGGCACGCCGAAATACCCTTCTGCAGCGAGTAGAAATGCCGGTCTTCGACGGAGACAACAGCAAAAGCCAGCTTTTGGGGTGGCGGCAGCGCTAGAAAGGTCGCGTGGTGTGCACCGAGGTCCTCGCGCGTTCGGGCCAGGGCGTCACCCGCTCCGGGAAGGGCAAACAAATAGGCGGAGGCCGCCCCGACGAGGACAAATAATTCCTATTGAAAGGGCAAGACCGGAGCGCCAAAGGTACCTTTGCAGGCGGGACCTCTGTCGCCTGGTCCCGCAGCCAGGATGCACCAGTTCAGCGTCTTGCGCGCCTCGGCTCATCGACCTGTTCATCTCTGCTTCAGGCTGGTTGGCAAGGATGCAGGAGTGACGGGGCGGCGGCGAGGACGGTCTCTTAGCAAGCACGATCGTCAAAATCGGGCGGTGCTCGCAACGGCTGCGGCGATCGTGGTCGTGGTGGTGGTTTTGCTGGTCGTAGTGCCGGGACCGGGAAATGTCCGCGCCGGCCAGCTGAGCTCGACGCCAACGACGAGCAGGCCAGTTGTGCCGCACAAGGAGGTGCCCCAGGCCGCAGTCGTCCCCTCGGGGCCGCCCGCCATCGAGTCCGGTACCCTCCCCTGGCAGCTCGCCGCCCCGATCAGCCGAGAAGTTGTCCTGCCGGATCGCGCTGCCAACAACTTGCTCATCGCCGGGGGGCTGGACAGTACCGGAAGCTCAGCGTCGGGTATCTACACGCTGGACACTCTCAACGGCCGGCTGAGCCTGGTCGGCAGCCTTCCGGTCGCCACCCACGACGCCGCCGGCGCCCTGACCGGGGACGGATCGCTGGTCCTCGGCGGCGGGAACACGGTCCCGATCTCGACAACCCAGCGCATCGGCCCGGGAGGATCACCGCTCACTTCCGGTTCTCTGCCCCAAGCTCGGGCCGACTCCGCT
>DATKHZ010000333.1:0-5768 GCA_035509995.1 Acidimicrobiales bacterium
GGAGGGGCGACGTCGATCAGGAGAAGCAACTGGACAACGTGGGTCGCGAAGTTCCGTTGCTGGTAGTACGCGATCCCCCCCTCGACTGCGTAAGCCGCTACGAGGATCCCGAGGACGAAACTCGCCGTCCTCAGCGATGACCAGCGCCGGCCCAAAGCACCGATGCGGCGGGTGCTCCCGAGGTACCAAGCCAGGACCGCCACCTGTACCACCACCGCGACAACAGAAGTCCAGTGCGTTTGCCAGGCGAATATCAGGTCGCTAGTTTGTGGGTCTGGCGACAACATAGCGGTCCTAACGCCAGGTCGCCCCGGTCGGCGCCTCGGCGTCGGCGAGGTCGACTTTCGCGCGCGACAGGTCGCCGCCCGGGCTGAAACCGAAGATGGAACCGTAGAACGCGAGCTCGGCCTCGAGCGATCGCACCAAGGATGTGGCCTTCCTGAACCCGTGGCTCTCCCCCTCGATCTCCACGAGCAGAGCCCGCACCCCGTTCAGGCGCAACGCCGATACCATGCGTCGACTTTGGTCCGGTGGGACGACCTTGTCGTCCAGGCCGTGCACGAAGAGCACTGGGACCTTGATGCTGCCGACCAGTTCGAGCGGTGAGCGTGCGGCGAGCTCCGCCTCAGGTACGAGGCGGCCGATGTACCGGCTTTCGAATTTGTGAGTGGTCGCGTTCAACGACGTCAGATCCGCCACCCCGAACAGGACGACGGCACCAACAAAGGTTTTGTGGCGAGCTAAAGCAGCCATAGCCGTCAAGCCACTGGAGCTACCGCCCCGGATAACCATCCGGTCGGGGCTCACGCGCCCGCTGTCAGCCAGCGACTGCGCGGCTGCGGCGCAGTCTTCCACGTCGGCCAAACCCCATCGTCCCTCCAGGGCGCCGCGGTAGGAACGGCCGTAGCCCGTGCTACCCCGGTAGTCGACGTCCACCACACCGAAGCCCCGCGTGGTCCAGAACTGGGTGCGCAGGTCGAGCACCCTGGAAGCACTGGCGGTCGGCCCGCCGTGGCTGCTCACGATCAGCGGCGGCAGCTCCTCTTCGGGCGCAACGTAGCGCGGGTTGCGAGGGGGGTAGTAGATGGCATGAGCGAGTTCCCTGTCACCGGTTGGGAAATCAAAAGCTTCTCCCATGGAAATCCATTCCTCCCCGAGGACATCGGGCCTGCTGCGCTGGAGCACCTCCACCTGCTCCGCAACGTTTACCCTCACAATTTCGGGCGAACGAGCCGGTCCGCCCGCTATTGCGAGGACGCCGCCTTCACCGCCCAAGCTCGCAGGGCATAGATGAGCAAAGTACGTGTAGGGAAGATCCAAAGGGTGAACGCCGTCGCCGTCGACAACCCCCAGGTACCCGGCTCCACCGCGCTTCCATGCCGCAAAAACGGTACCGTCCGGCAAAAACGCGTAATCCGAGTCGCCGAAGGCCCATGCGGGCCCTGCAAATTCCGCTTCCATCGGGGCCATGGCCCGGTCGTCAATGTAAAGGTTCCACCAACCCGTCCTGTCCGAAATGTAAGCCAGGCTCCCATCGGGCGCCCACTTCGGCTGGAGAACGGACTCTGCGCCGTCTTGCCCGGCGACGCCCCGAAGATCCGTCAGGATTCCTTCTGAAAAGCGGCCTCGCCACAACTGCGTCCGGTCCCATGGCATGTCGGGGTGGTCCCAACAAATAAAGGCGAGCAGCTCGCCGTCGCTCGACAGCTCCGGTGAAGAATAAAAGGCGTGGCCCTCGGCAAGGATGCTGGGTTCGGCCGGCTCACCAAAGCGCGCGATTGCCACAAGATCGTTGCTGACCTCGCCGTCAACGTGGCGCTCCCGCACCGCGATTACCCAGCGCCCGTCGGGGCTCAATACCGGGCACGCGAAACGCACGGCGTGCTGGCCGTCCGGCTCGCCACTCAAAGGTCGAGGCGGTTTACCCGGGGAGATGTCCCAGAGACGCTGGTCGGAAAAATTGGAGGTTACAAGGGCGCGCCCGCCCGGGCCACCGATCGCCCATGCCCGGCCGCCGTACTCGTGGACCGTGCTCCGGGCCGACATTTCTGGAGGCAACAACTCGCGGCACCCTTCCTCCGGGCCGTCCCATGCCACCAAGGCCACCCTGCCGCCCTCGGCCGGCCTCGCCTCTTGCCAAACGATCCTCGGCCGCGTGCCACCTCCGCTGCCGGTCTGCGTCGGGTAGCCGAGACCCAGCGAACCTTCGACCAAGTCAGACGCCGCAAGCGGAGACTCCCACGTGCCAAAAGGGGAGACCTTGGCCGTCAACTCGAGCCCTTCACCCGGCAGGTCAACCTGCGTCCTCGATCGTGTTCGCAGGGGCGTTACCGCGCTCAGGCTGCGAGACGTGCTGGCGACCTGGAGCGGCTCCCCCGTCAGCCTCTCTTTTCGACCTGCCGGCCAGCGTGGCCCAGATAGCTGCCGCAGGGCCGGGTGGGGCATCGGTGCCTAGCGCTAACTGGCTGCGTACGCGTTCTGTGACCTTGCGTTCCATGTAGAACGCGAGCAGCGGCAACAGGCCGGAGCAGACCATGCCGAGCAGCTGGGCCGTTTTGAACCTGGCGCGGCTGGCGAGGTCGAGGCACGCGAGAAGGTAGACGATGTAAAAGATGCCGTGAACGGGGCCGACGATCTCTACGACGCTCGTCCAGGGCCATTTGTTCTGGCCCAGGGGGACGCCGCCGGCCAGCTGAAGTGGTATCCCGATGAAACAGAGGATGGCGAGCCCTGTCCCCACGATCAACGCCATCGTCCGGTAACGCGCCAAGGCTCCTGCGGTGCCCCCCAGGGTGAGGAGCCTATTGAGCCTTCCGCTCACGAGGCTGCTACGGTCTGCTCGCCCGGTCCACTTCCCGCCACCTCTGGCAGACCCCGCGGGTTGCCCCACGTCTTGCGGGTGCGCCCGGTAGCGAGAGACCGCAAGTACTCGTTGTAGGCCTTCAGCTCCGGGGTCTCCAGGGCGCTGTCCCATCTGAGCGGTTGCGTAGGCAGTTCGTCGTCGCGGTGCAAGAAAGAGCGGCGCACCCGGTTGGGCTCGTCGTACTCTGTCTGCAACGGCACGTCGTGGACCAACTGCCACCACGCAAGGACGCCAAGGACCGCGAACACAGGCCATTCGATCGAGTAGAAGTAGCTGATCACGTTGCCGTTGAGCGCCCGGTGGACTTGCCACCACCCCGCAAACAGACAACCCGGGACGACTGTCACCAGAAGGAAGTGCAGCACGAACGCCCTTCGCGACAGCCACCTGTTGCGCACAGCTTGATTCTAGGATGCTCGCTCTCGGAGGCGCTGGCGGCGGCGGTGTGGTCCGGCCGGCGGGGCCGACCCTCCCGACGACCTCGACGGCACGGACCGACAACCTTGGGGCCTGCCATGCAACCGACCCACCGGTCACAGGTCAAGCGGGACGCCGCGCACCCGGCGCTCCCTATCAGCTTGCCTTGACCGCAGCCAAAAGTCTGGTCAGGGAATCCTTGGCGTCACCAAAGAGCAGGATCGTCTTCGGGTCGTAGAGCAACGCATTATCTACGCCCGAGAACCCAGGTCGCATACTGCGCTTCAAGAAGACGACATTCGTCGCACTGTCGACGTTCAGGATCGGCATCCCGTAGATCGGGCTGCCGGGGTTGTCCCGGGCCGCGGGGTTGACAACGTCGTTGGCGCCGACGACCAGGGCGACGTCGGTGCTCGGGAACTCGTCGTTCGCCTGGTCCATTTCTTTCAGGTCTTCATAAGGAGCATTCGCCTCGGCAAGCAGAACGTTCATGTGGCCGGGCATTCTTCCGGCGACCGGATGGATTGCGTAGCTGACGTCGACACCGCGCGCCTCGAGAGCGCGCGCCAGCTCGACTGCCACGTGTTGCGCCTGTGCGACGGCCAAGCCATAACCCGGGACGATGATGACTTTCCGCGAATAAGCGAGAAGGGTCCCGATATCGGTGGCGTCGCCGCTCCGAACGCTGCGTCCCTCGGTCCCTGCCGCGACCTCCCCACTTCCAACAGGTGCGGCGCCGAAACCACCCAGCACGATGTTCGGCAGTGAGCGGCCCATCGCGTCGCTCATCATCTTGGTGAGCAGCCCGCCCGAAGCCCCGACCAGGGTGCCTGCGACGACGAGGATGACGTTGTCGAGCACGAAACCGTCCGCCGCCACCGCCAAGCCCGTGAAGCTGTTCAGCAACGAGATCAGCACGGGCGTGTCCGCGCCGCCTACAGGCAATACAACAGCCGCCCCCAAGACGAGTGCCACGACCAAGAGCAGGAGAATCGCAAAAAGATGCGGCGTGACCACAATCGTCACGCCGAGAGCGACCACCGCAAGGGCGACGATAGCGTTCACCACCTGCTGGCCGGGGTAAATGACCGGCGAACCCGTCATTAGCTCCTGGAGTTTTGCGAACGCCACCGCGCTGCCGGAAAACGAAAGGCACCCCACGACCAATGCGAAGAGGATTTCGACGCCCTTTTGCGTCGGGACCCCGAGCGGCAGCTCATGCAGGTACTCCGAGAGTGATATGACTGCGGCTGCCCCGCCTCCGACGCCGTTGAAGATAGCGACCATTTGGGGCATCCCCGTCATCGGGACCTTGCGAGCAGTGGGGACTGCGACGAGGGCCCCGAGGCCCATCCCTGCGCCTATGACCCAGTCGTGGCCGGGGCTCTGCACAAGAAAGGTAAGAGCAATGGCCACGACCATGCCGGCGACCCCGACGAGGTTGCCATAGCGAGCGTTGCGCGGTGAGCTCAGCGCTTTCAGTGCCAGGATGAAACACACGGCAGAAAGGAGGTATATGCCGCTCAGGCCGTCGGCACTGATATGAACAGCTGCGATCATGGCTTCGGGCTGGTCTTGTCGGAAGGCTGTCTACGCTCCCCCTGTTGGCGGCCCTTGAACATGTCCAGCATCCGGTCCGTGACGACGACCCCGCCGACGATGTTCAGCGTGGCGAGGAACACTGCAACAAAAGCGAGGACCATTTGCAACGCACCCTGCGCCTGCGAAGCGATGAACATCGCGCCGACCAGAATGATGCCGTGTATCGCATTGCTCCCCGACATGAGCGGCGTGTGCAAGATGCTCGGGACTTTGGAAATGACTTCGAAACCGACAAAGGCTGCCAGCACGAAGACGACAACCAGGTCGAGGGCGTCATTGATCACAGCTTGGCCTCCTCGAGAGCCGTGAGGGTGGGCTCGTGGTGCACCACGCCAGATATCGTGACCGCGCTCTTGTCCACGATCTCGTCGGTAAAGTCCGGTGCGAGCCGCCCGTCCTTGACGAGGAGTTTCACAAAAGAGCTGACGTTGCGCGCGTAAAGGCTGCTGGCATGCGTTGGCAGAGACGAAGCCAGCTCTCCCGCACCTATTATGTGGACCCCGCCCACGGTCACCTCCTCGCCGTCCTTGGTCAGCTCGCAGTTGCCACCGGTCGCCGCCGCCAGGTCGACGATGACCGAACCCGGGCGCATGCGGCTAACCATCGCAGCGCTTACGAGGACGGGGGCGCGCCGCCCGGGCACAGCGGCCGTCGTTATTACGACGTCCGAAGCGCCAACGTGGGTGGCGATCATTTCTTGCTGGCGCGCGAGGAACTCCTCGGATTGTGCGGCTGCATAACCGCCCGAGCCTTCTTGGGCCTCCAGGGGCAACTCGATGAACGTGGCTCCAAGGCTCTTTACCTCTTCCTTGGCTGCCGGCCTCACGTCATAAGCGCTGACGACCGCTCCCAGACGGCGCGCCGTGGCAATCGCCTGAAGGCCAGC
>DATKHZ010000334.1:0-3428 GCA_035509995.1 Acidimicrobiales bacterium
TCGCCGGGCCTCATCACACACTGCGCCGCCGCCGGCTTCTTGGTACCTCGGCCCAGACCGTCTGCATGGTCTGCCTCGTTGCTGCCGCCGCACCCCTTGTAGCGCTCGTTGTCTATACGGTCGCTCGCGGTGCCCCTGCCCTGTCCTTCGGGTTCCTCGTCCACCCGATAGCTCCCGCGTTCGTGCCGGGGGGCGGCATCTCGACCGCTATCGCCGGCAGCGCCCGGGTCGTTGGCCTGGCCTTGGTCATGGCTGCGCCTCCCGGCTTGCTGACCGCTCTTTTCCTGTATGAGAGGCCGGGGCGGATCCCGGCGTTGCTTCGCTTCGGAGCCGATGTGCTGAGCGGGGTGCCGTCGATCGTGATCGGGATCTTCGCCTACGAGATAGTTGTCCGGCCCATGCACGGGGCCTCCACTCTCGCAGCCAGCATCGCCCTCGCCGTACTGATGCTGCCGATCATGGTGCGTGCCGACGAAGAGGCAATCCGGACCGTGCCCGTCGACTTGCAGGAGGCGGGCGCGGCCCTCGGCGCGTCGCGCTGGCGTGTTGTGCGCTCGGTCGTGCTCCGAGGCTCGCTGCCTGGCCTAGTAGCGGGCAACCTCTTGGCCCTGGCGAGGGCCATCGGCGAAACGGCGCCATTGTTGTTCACGCTGGCATCGGCGAACTTCGCCATGACGCTGCTTATCTTCACGGACGCGCAACAGCCGGAAACCTCCTTGCAGCAGGTGGCTTGGGCCACCGCCCTCGTGTTGCTCGGGGCGGTCCTCGCCTTGTCCGCATTTGCCCGTCTCATAGCCTGGTCGCTTACAAGGAGGGCCCGATGACCACCGTTCCTACAAGTGCCCCTACGGGCCTCCCGGGCTCTGGCCCCGGAGCGCCAGCCGGGACGAGCACCGCGGAGAGGCCCGCGCTCCGCTTCGAAGACGTCTCTGTCAGCTTCGGCAACCATGTCGCCGTCCGTGGGGTCAACCTCGATGTGCACGCGCTGCAGGTGACCACTCTGGTCGGGCCGTCGGGGTGCGGCAAGACGACTCTGCTCAGGGCCGTCAACCGTCTCCACGATCATCTTGGTGGCCGCGTTGAAGGCCGGATAGAGCTTGGCGACCTGGATATTTACGCACCTGGTACCCCCGCGGAGCTCGTGCGCAGCCGGGTTGGGATGGTGTTCCAACGGCCCAACCCCTTCCCGACGATGAACATCTTCGACAATGTCGTGTCCGGGCTTCGCTTCGCCGGGATCAGGAAGCGGTCGTTCTTGCGTGAGGCGGCGGAAGTAGCCCTTCATCAGGCGGCTCTCTGGGACCTCGTGAAGGACCGTCTCGGCGCATCTGCGCTGTCGCTCTCCGGGGGACAGCAGCAGCGTCTTTGCATAGCGCGGGCGCTAGCGGTGAGGCCGGAGGTGTTGTTGATGGACGAGCCCTGTTCGGCGCTTGACCCGATAGCAACCGCGAAGGTCGAGCACTTGATCACCGGCCTCGCCGGTCAGGTCACAGTGGTCCTTGTGACCCACAACATGTTCCAGGCAGCCCGGGTCTCCGACAACGTAGCGGTGCTGCTAATGGGGGAGGACCGCGTCGGGGAGCTGGTGGAAGCAGGCCCAGCGGACCAGGTCCTACATTCCCCAAGCGACCCCCGCACCCTCGAGTACGTCACGGGCCGGGTCGGCTAGGTATTCCTTCGCGGGTGCTGGCGACCTCTACACTGCGCTTGTGCAGATCTCCGCGAAAGTTGACTACGGGGTACGTGCGCTCCTCGTCCTAGCGGCCACATCAGAGCCGATGACAGCCGAGGCGCTCGCCAAGGACCAGGGGCTCCCGGGGAAGTTCCTCGGGGTGATCCTGAACGACCTGCGACGCGCCGGTATCGTCGTTAGCCACCGGGGCCGTGAAGCTGGCTACAACCTTGCTCGCCCGGGGTCTGAGATCACCCTCGCCGATGTCATCCGGGCGCTCGAGGGGCCGCTCGCGCAGGTGAAGGGGCTTCGGCCGGAGACTCTGACCTACCAGGGCGCAGCCCAGCACCTCCAGGACGCCTGGATCGCAGTGCGCGCCAGCCTCCGCGCCGTGCTTGAGCACATCACGGTCGACCAGCTCGTAAAGGGAGAGCTATCTCCAGAAATAGCCCACCTCGTAGCCGACCCCGACGCCTGGGTGGCCCGCCGGCTGTCCTAGTGCCACGAACGTTCCTGGAGGCAGCACTAAGACGCCCGCTGCAGCTCCCGCAGCGCGCGGTAGGACGTAAAGGTGAGCCCGGTGCGCAGCGCCAGCGACCGGTAAACGGTGGCGGTCCCGACCTCGCCGTCCTCCACGCGCGCCGGCCAGTCCGGCATTACCGCGCGCAGCTCCGCGCTGTCGCTGGCGGGCCTTAGGACGACTTCTGTTACGCCCGGCGGCATGTCTGAGAGGAGCTGGTCGAGGGCGGCCTTGGCGCTGTGGCCCCGGGAAACCCTGACCAGGCGGTCGGGCGACAGGATGCCTTCTTCGGCGGCGAGTTGTCGGAACGGGAACCCCGTGTTGTGTTGCTGGTCGGCACCGGGCAGGCGCAAAGGCAGCCGGAAATCGACCGCCAGGGCCAAAACGACGTCGAAGAACTCGGGCCGAAGTTCGATCGCGCCCAAGTGTGCAGAAAGATGGCTCACGTCGAAGCCCCAGTAGATGGCGCGCTCAATCTGTGCGCGGCACTCCTTGCGTACCTCGTCCATATCAGCGTGTTCCCAGAGATCTACAAGAGTCCTGGGGAACCCGCCGTCGCCGTCAAGCAATGAGGGAGCGCGGGTGACAGGGCCCCAGCGGTATAGGTCGAACTCGGCATTCAAGGTGAGATGGGCCCCGACGTCCTCCCCCCGGTAATTGGCAGCCGCCTCCCTTGCCCAGGGCCCCGGCACCATGAGGCCGGCCGAAGTAGCGATACCGGCGCGCAGCGATGCGTAGACCGCCAAGTTGGTTGCGTAGCTGACGCCGAGGTCGTCAGAGGTGACTATGAGAAGCCTGGCGTCCGGCTCATGACCGAGGGCTTCGGCGAGCGATGTCACTCACCGAACCGTACTAGCTCGCGCTGTCGTGCCCACGCTGGCGAGAACCCTCAGGGCCCGCCCCGGTAGTCTTTCGGCGGCCCTAGGCAGCCTTGTGGTCTCCGCGTAGCTCGGCGCGGCGGGCAGCTTCGGCGAGCGCCTCGCGTGCCTGGGCTATGCCGACGAGGCCCATCTGTCGCAAGCGGGGGTTCGATTTTGTCGCAGCACCCTGTGGGCTCGCAGCGGCCCGAGGGCTCGACGCGGCGCGGGGGAGGGGGGCCGGGAGGAGTTGCGGCTGCTGCCAACCCTCGTGAGGTTCTGCGGGTGTCATGCGCTCTAGCTCCATGCCTATATCATGCCCGGGGGGTGAGACGGAAACTCCCTGTCGCCGCGATGGCCCTGGTCCGTCAGGTCTCGG
>DATKHZ010000335.1:0-6814 GCA_035509995.1 Acidimicrobiales bacterium
CGGGCAGGTCACTTCCAGGCGGCCGGTGGTGGTCACGCCCGTAGTGCTTGTGCATTTTCCGAACGGCGAGGTCGCATGGGGACCACGAAGACCGATGCCGACGGTTCCTTCGAGGAAGCCGGTCTGGGCTAGGAAGGCGAATTCGCCGGGTTGAGCGGCCGAAGGCCCGGCGTTGTGCACGATGAAGTTGCCAGTCCACGCGTGCGCCGTCCCCCTCGAGTACTGGAAGCGCGCGTAG
The DNA here is from genome assembly GCA_035509995.1 of Acidimicrobiales bacterium. GTDB lineage: Bacteria > Actinomycetota > Acidimicrobiia > Acidimicrobiales > Palsa-688 > Fen-671. The sequence continues at coordinate 239 of DATKHZ010000335.1, forward strand.
TGCTCCGAGCTGACCGACAGGTCGGCGGACGAGTCGCCCTCCAATCCGAAAGCAACGCCGACCGACGAGCCCAATGAGCCCTTGTTGCAAGTGGAAGCCGACTTTGGATCGAGGGCGACGGGCAGCTCGCCCTTTGTAACGTCCACGCGCAGCGTGTTCTCGCCGAGGCGGAACAGCTTGAGTTGAGGCGCAGTCAGCTGGTACTCGATGCTGGCCCCGCTGTTGAGAGCCTTGCCGCTCAGGCTGAGCACGACGTGGGTATTGACAACTAGTTGCAATGACAACAGCACGTTCTGGCTGAATGGGTAAAAGATCGACCGCGTCACGAGGTTGAAGACGGCCCGAGACGGGACACCTGGCACGTTGACTTGACGCGTGAAGACGACCGCCTGCCGGCCGCGTGTGCAGGTTGGCGCCCAGATCAGGTAAGGCTGTTCGGCGCGCGAAAAGGCGCCCAGTCCTCCGGGGAATTGTGCGCTCAGCTGTTCCGCCCGTGCTCCCCCATCCAGTGCCCAATCCGCGTTCGAGAACACCAACCAGTTCCCCCGCGCGTCCCAATAACCCGGGAACACGCTCGTCGCCTGGGGCGCAGGCGCGAGACTTGGGAGTAACCCCACCGAGAGCAACGCCACCAGCGCAACCAGCCGGCTACTTGACACCAAAGCACTTACTAGCAGCACCGCGGTGCTTTATCAACAGAGGCGCCGCTAACGACTGCGCCCTAGCCAAGGCCAATACGTCGCCGGTGCCATAATGGCGGGATGGCGCCGACGTTTGACGAGGCGGACCGCGCGGAGCTCCTCGAGGCCCTCAGCCATCAGCGGTCCTCGGTGCGCTCGATGTGGAGGGGCTGGACGAGGAGGACTGGCACACCTCGGTCGTGCCATCCGGGTGGACCCCGGCCGGGCTCGTCGCGCACATTGGAGATGCCGAGCGGCATTGGACCAACGTGATCGTCAACCACGACCCCGGTCACCCGTTCGACGAGGAGAAGTCGGCGTACGACCCGAACGCCGCCTTCGTCACCGATTGGCTGTCGACGAAGGTCCTCGCCTACTACCAGGACCAGACCAATCGCACGGACGAGACGCTCGCGGTCACGGAGCTCGCCGCCGCTCCCCTGGGACACCACGGCGGGTCGTACGAGCCGCACAGCGTCCGCGCGATAGTGCTCCACCTCATCGAGGAAACTGCCGCCCACTCGGGGCACCTCGAGATCGCTCGCGAGCTCATTGACGGAAGCACCGGGCTGGGCCTGCGCTAATAGCTCTGCCGATAATAACGTCGGTGTAACTTTGCCCCAAGGTGTCACGTAGCACAAGGTAAGGAACAAGAGATGCCTGGCTCGGCCCGGATGAGAACACGCCGGCCTCTACCATGGCTAACCTGCAGAGCGACCCTAGGAAGGCACGAGTGAAACCTGAAGAAAGCAGTCGTTATTTGGACGCTCTTCGACATTTGCACGCTCTTCGACGCCCGCCGCGCCGCGCTGTGAACGCGCTTGGAGCCTGCGCGCTGACGACTGTCCTTGCGGCGACGCTTTCGGCCTGCGGCGGGAGCGGCTCCTCGATCAAGGCGTCAGTCTCCTCCGGCCGGCCCGGCACCGTCGTCACCCTGAGCGGCAACGCAGGCTCAGGCTGTGTGCCCGGGCAAAACTGGTTCGGTTTCAGCTTCGAGCGCGCTGGGGACCAGACGAACGGGCCGGCGACCGCGCTGACCGCCCCCGTCGCTACCAACGGGTCGTGGTCGGCGAGCTTTGTCGTACCCCCCTACCTGGGCGGCTCTACGTCACGCGGGCCCGGCGCACCTATCGCCGCGGGCAGCTACCAGTTCGTGACGACGGCGTGCAAGAGCCACAAGGTACTCAGCACGCCGTTCCGGGTGACTTCGAGCGTGCCAGCCCCAGAACCGGCAAGCGACTTTGTCGGCATCGCGGCCACATCCGACGGCCAGGGCTACTGGGTCGTCCGGGCAGACGGAGCCATGCTCTCCTACGGGGACGCCGAGCCAATTACTTCCCTACCGGCCGGAAGTGTTGGTGCGGGTACTCCGATCGTGGCTTTGGCCAGGACCTATGACGGCCACGGCGCTTGGCTGGTCAACTCGGAGGGCCACGTCTACGACCTGGGCGACGCCCGGTCCTACGGCTCGTTGGCCTCGGGCAAGGCAGCGCAGGCTCCAATAACAAGCATGGCCGGCACCCCTGATGGGCGCGGCTACTGGCTGCTGGCGGCGGACGGCCAGGTCTACGGTTTCGGCGACGCCCACCTGGCAGGAATGCCCAACAGCTACTCGGCTCCTTACGATGCCATCGTCGCCCGACCCGCGGGCGGCTACATCATTACCGGGGCCGACGACGCCGAGAACTACGCCTACCCGGGGGCTTTGGTGCTGGGAGGGGGGCCCGGCTATACGATGTCGGCCACCCTGGTGGGCGCCGCGTCCACGCCTTCGGGCAACGGCACCTGGCTGGCAGGCAGCGACGGTGGTGTCTACAGCTTTGGCACAGGAACAGGAAACGCGGCAGTAACCTTCTACGGCTCGGTGCCGGGTGACAAGGTCACCCTCAAAGCCCCGATCACTGGCATGGCTGCCAGCCCCGACGGCGGCGGTTATTGGCTCCTCGGTGCCGACGGGACCATTTTCGACTTCGGCGACGCTCATTTCTTCGGCGACCCGGTTTCGCCCTAGAACCCGGCCGTTTCTCCTCGTCACAAGGTGTTCCTGGCGTGAAAAGGTGCTTCTTGGCGTTGGCGGAGCGGATTTTTGGGCTCGTGGCCTACCGAGAAGCATCGAACCATCCCGAGGTACTCGGAACACGCCGAGAAGCCGAGGCCCGTTAGCCGCTCTCCCTTGCGCTGCGCGCCTCGGGACGGGACGGACAGGCTCGGTGGCGCTCTTCCCTCATCGTTCTTCTAGGCCTGAGGAAAGAGCGCACCGAGCTGGACCTTCCTAGACGGGCAGGTCCCTACTCTCCCTGCGGTCTTTCGTTGTCAGCGGTGATGGTGCTTGCCACCACCCGGGGGGCCGCCCCCACCTGAGCCGCCACCGCCGCCGCCTCCTCCGGGGCCTCCGCGCGTAATGTGAGAAGGCTCGATGAGAACGGTGATGGCGTCGAGGGTAAGGGTGCCGGCCTGGCTGCCCACGACCGTCACGTGGTCTGCGGAGCTAAGGCTCGCGAGCGACAGGGTAGAGGAGTTTACGCCTCGTTCGTGGTAGGTCGTGGAGCCCGAGACGTCGATTGTCCAGGCTCTCGCCGTTCCGGTGAGGGTCGTCGTGATGCTGGAGTGCGACCAGATCGGCCTAAGGGGGATGGTGAAGCTAGCGCCCCCAACCGTCCCGACGGCGCCCGTAACCAGCTCGAGAGGTATCACGACAAGGCTGGCGTTTACCATGCCAGAGCCGGCCCGCCTACCTGTCACTGTTACCTTGTCCCCGACGAGGACGTCGGACAGGTCGTGCGAGGTCATGCCCGGCGTTACAAACCGCGTGTACTGCGAGACGTTGATCGTCAAGCCGGTGAGCGTGGTCGCCGTGCCCGTCAGGGAGACTGGCATGATGGGCCCGAAGCCGCGCGTAAGCGTGAAGCTCGTCGTACCGACTGTGCCGACCGTACCGCTCACGATCACGAGGTGCCTGAACCCGCCCGGCCCTCCTCTGCCATCGCCGCCGCCCTGGTTGCCGCCGCCCTGGCCGCCACCTTGGTTGCCGCCTCCGCCCGGGCCATGATGACCCGCCGGTACCACGCTGGCGCTGGCGGTTGCGAGCCCGCCGACAGGCGTGACCACTGCCAGGCTGGCCGCGACACCCAGGCTGAGCACGAAGCGTGTGGCGGCTCTCACGATTAGCCGGCTCTGAGCCTTGTCAGGGCCGAGCGCGCGGGCTGACCTCCCCAGTGACATGTCGTCCTCCAACTCGTCTCGCACGTAGCGTACGCGGCCAAAGACCACGGCTGGCCGAAAGGACCACCGAGTTAACTTGGCCGAAAGCGTATTCAGTTAAAAGGCTACCGAGAGGGGCCGCCGGCTGACAATGAGCGCGGAAATCAAGGGCATCTCGGCTGCAGTAGCCGAGAAACGCGCAAAACGAGAAACGTTAGTTGCGCACGCGCAGCAGGGCGTCCGCCTGTTCGTCCCAGGCCCATCGCGGCGCGTCACCCCATAGCTGCTCCAGGTCGTAGAACAAGCGCGCCTCTTCCAAGAACACGTGTACCACGAAGTCCCCATAGTCCAGCAGGGCCCAACGAGCATCGTCAAGGCCCTCTACCCAGAGGGGCCGTCCGTTGCCATCGAGCTTCAGCTGGCGTTGGACTTCGTCACATATCGTGCGCACTTGGCGAGGGTTGGCACCGCTCGTGACGACGAAGGCGTCGGTCAGCCCGAGAAGCTTTTCGACGTCGAGCACGACAGTGTCGCGCCCGAGCTTTGAAGAGGCTGCTCTTGCTGCTACCGTCCACCGGTCCCGTGCACGTTCGGCGCTCTTGTCGCCCACAAGGGCAACGGTACCCTCCCAAGCTCCAGGAGCATTGGGGGCAAATGTCAAGAAATGTTCTCCCTACTGACCAGGACAAACACGGAGGGAACCACGACATTGACCCCCGCACCGCTAGCGCAAGTACTCCCTATCGAGACCACTTGGCAGGACCACGTCGCTGCATTTATCGCTCGGTACCAGTCGGCCAACACCCGCAAGTGTACCCGCCAGGCCCTCACCACCCTCTTCATTAACGGTGGCCAAACGCTGCGCAACATCACCGAAGACGACCTGATAGCCGCCGCCACCTACTCCACCAAGGGGCGCAAGCTCGCCAACAACACCGTCTACGGCCGGGCCTCCACCTACCGCCAGTTCTTCGCCTGGTGCCAGAAGACCGGCCGCAGGGACGACAACCCCGCCGAAGCCCTCCGGGACCGCTACAACCCTCTTGCCAGCTTCACCAGGACCTACGGTGGCGCCCAGGCCGCCCACCCCAAGCACTGGCTCACCAGGGAACAGGCCTACACCGACCTGATCGAAGCCTGCCAGCTCGCCCCCTGCCCCGAGCTGGCCCTCCGGGACGAGATAGCGCTACGGCTCGGCTTGGCCGGGCTACGACGCTTCGAGATCGCCGCCCTTACCGTTGCCCACGTCAGCCAGCTACCCCGCCTGGCCTGGACGGGCAAGCGCAACAAGCCCCGTAATGCCATCCTGCACCCTCGCCTCTGCGAAGCGATCCGTCAGTACCTCGCCCTCTACCCGAACCCAGCGCCCTCGGACCCCCTGCTCTGTCCCGCCAACTGCCACAGCACCGCCCTTTGGTGGCACCAACCGCTCGGCCTCTCCGGCCTCTACAAGCTGGTAGCCCGCAAGGGCAACGAAGCCGGCATCAGCTACCTCGGCGTCCACGACCTCCGCCGCACCGCAGCCGGGCTACTGCACAATGCGAAGACGCCAGACGGAGGGCACGTCTTCGATCTCCTGGACATTCAGCACGTTCTCGGCCATTCAGACCCAGTAGTCACCATGAAGTGCTACCTGCAGCCCATCGCCACCGAGACACTGGACAGGGCCGCCAGCTACCTCGGCTAGCTGCCAGCAGTACCTGGCCGCCCCTACGCCCCCGCAGCTCCGCCTCAGCCCGTCGCCCTGTCCGGCCCCGACGCCCCCGAGACTCCTAGGGCCGTGGGCCTGAGCCAACCCGCTCGCGAACAGCGTCTATCAGCCAGGGGCGGTCCGGCCGATTGTGGTCCTCATTGAACGCCATCACGCGATACGGCGAATATGCCTCCGACCCCCAGGCACTCAACCGGTCCGGAGGGTTCGACCGCTCCCAGAAGGAGGCGTCGAGCCCAACTGACGCTCGGGGCCTGTCTTCCGCCGTGAGGAAGGCGGTACGGCAGTCCTCTCCCGCGCCGTAGAGGATGATCGTCGTCACACCTTCAGACTCCGCCGCCAGCATCTGGTCGATCGTCAGGTCTTGTGAAGCCGGGAAGGACAGCACCACTCCGCTCTTATGCCCCCACTTCTTACGGATCATCCCCGCCAGAGCGACAGCTCCGTTGCCTGCTTCAAACGCGTCCCACACTTCGCGAAGGCCCTCATGGTCGATACCGTTATACGAAGGCGGCCAGGGGTCAATCGCGACATGGCAGAAGTCCAGATCTTCCGCGACCCAGTCACCGAGCGTCGTCTTACCGGCACCCGATGGGCCGAGCAGGAAAACGATCGGGAAGGTCGTGGCACCAAGTTACACGGCTGTTGGCGCCACCGAAACCCTGCACAGAAGCCGCCAGCTACCTCGGCTAATACCAGTCTTTACCTCCCACACGCCGACCGTGCTACTCACGTACTCACCGCTGGGGATCGCTTGAGAATCCGCAGATAAGTGCTCTCCTCCCCACGGTTCACCCATGACGCTCGAATGAATTGTGCGAGCTTCGGAACATCAGTCTCGACCGTCGAAGGCCAGAGCGAGGGATCGTACTCGAAGACCCGAAGCATGTTGTCCACGTCGAAGATTGCTCGCGTTCCCTTCGCCTTGATCAACACAGTCGGCTTATCGAAAGCCATGCGCATTCCCAGCTCAAACAGCACATT
>DATKHZ010000336.1:0-6085 GCA_035509995.1 Acidimicrobiales bacterium
GGCAGCAGCGCCGTCACTGGTGGACCCAGGGGTGGGGCCCCATAACTGGCGGGCGGGGGGCCCCATAACTGGCGGAGGGTGGGCCCCATCTCGTTGGCGGAACTACCTCAGAGAGGGCCCCATGTCGCTGGCGGGCGACACCCGCGGAGCGGGGTGTGGGCGGCGGCTGGGTCGATAACCGAACTGAGCGGAACTGAGGGTGTCGAATTTACGACGAACAGGTACGTGGTCGCGAGCAGGGCGGCCCCTGAGACGAAGAACAGCCCACCGTAGAACAGAGCGAGGCGGAGCCTGACCGTGCGCAGCGTCCTCCCGCGTAGTAGCAGCCGTGCTACAAACCGCCTCGCCACCCCCACCGATCGCCACCTCAGCCTCTCACCGGTCAACGTCGCCACCATCTCAGTGTGGCGCGGAACGGTTAACACGGCGTTGACAAGAGCCGTTTACGTTCTGCCGCCGAGCCTCTGGCAACGACCCGGCCTCAACCCCAAATGGGCTGCTCGTGCACCTTGCGGGTCATCAGTCCTCACGTAGAACTCGACGTTAACGCCGTGTTAGCAACCTCGCCATAGAACGTCTCTATGAACTTTCTCAGAGGGATGGGTACAAGGATCCGGGTGCGCCGGGGCACATCGATCGGCTTAGGCGTAGCAGCCGTCGCAGTGCTGTTCAGCGCGTGCGGAGCGTCGACCGGGCCGCGGGTTGCGAGCGTTGGCTCATCGACTACGACGACCGCACCGACTTTGATGTCGCAGAACGCGCAGTTCGCTCGTTTCGGCTCCTGCATGCGTTCGCACGGTGAGCCGCAGTTCCAAAACCCGATGGCAAGCGGGAAAACTGTTTCGTTCCAGGTGTCGCCGAGCCTCGGGATCGGCACCCCACGGTACGCGCAAGCCGCAGCCGCGTGCCGACAGGACCTCCCCCCTGGCCCTCCCCCGCCGGGCATGCAACAGATCACCCAAGCCGACGAGGCTGACAACCTGAAGGCTGTCGCATGCATACACACTCACGGCTTTGCGAGCGTCCCCGATCCGACGTTTGCTGACGGCAACGTTCACATCGCCGTGCCAAGCATCGATCAGAACTCGCCGAGCTTTCAGCGGGCGGTTGCAACCTGCCGGAAGCTGATCCCTGCCGGCTTGCCCTACAGTGGCTGATTTCGTAGGTCCCTGGAAACATCCCAGTTAGAACCGAACGGGGTCGACGTCGATCCGCACACGTTCGCTGGGTCGGCCGACTGCTGCGAGCGCGTCGGCGAGGCTGGCATGGTCAACGGCGCGCACGACCCAGCGGTCCTCCCCGAGCTCGCTCAGCTCGATCCGCTCGTCGGGCAGGTCGCCGTGGCTCGCCACCTCCGTAGCATCCAGCATCTCCAGGGCACCGGAGAGCTCGCGGGCACCAGGGCCGGACAGGACAGCCAGCGCGGCGAACGGAGGGAGCCGGAGGGCTTTGCGCACTGCCTCCTCCGAGGCCGCAAGCCGGCCCGGGTCGGCCAGCAGGGCTGCCTCGATCACAGGGTGGCCCGGGGCTCTGGTCTGCACCAAGACCTTTCCGGCGCGTTGGCGGCCGCCGACCAGGCGCGAGGCCCGTGCGAGCAGAGCCAGGGCTTCCTCGCCGGCCCGGAAGCGGGGCGCCAGCAACTCCTGGTCGAAGTCCAGGAACGCCACGACCCCGACCCCCCCGCCTCTGTGGAGCTCTCCCTCCCGGTACAGCACCGCTTCTGTACCCACCAGCACGGGCGCCGCAGGAAGTGGGCCCGTGCCGGCGGACACCTCCCCCACCGGGCGGCCGGCGAGCGCCTCGAGCTGTTCCCTTGCCCGGCTGACCCCGACTCTCAGCAACCGCAACACACTTGAGCCGCACGTGCCGCACACGAGCGGTCGGGACGTACCGCAACGCCTGCAGACCATGCCCTCGCCGACGACGGCAACCGCCGCCCCACACTGCTCACAGGTAGCCAGCTCGCCGCAGGCGTCGCAGGCCGACAACTGGGCACGGCCCTTTCGGTTCAGCACGCAGACGACCCGATGGTCGCTCCTCAGAACCGCGACGAGGCTCGACGAGTAAAGCCCCGAGCGGGGGTCCTCGCGACGGCAATCCACGACCTCGAGGGCGGCCCAGCCTGCGCGCTCGGCAGCCACGCTCGCTACGTGCACCCGGTTTGCTGCCGCAAGCAGTTCGACCGTCGGGCAAGGAGTGACCCAGAGGCACGGCACTGCGGCGAGGCGGGCGCGTTCGGCGGCCACTGACGGCGCGTCCCAGGTCGGCGCCGCCCCTTGCACCAGGCCTTCGTCGTGGGCGTCCAGCACAACGACCGCGGCGGCGCCGGGGCACGGCCCCCAGGCAGCGGCCCGCGTGCCGATCACCACGTCGGCACCGGCACGGGCCTGGGCCCAGTCCCCGGGCAGCAAAGCGACATGTGCGCCCCGGCTGCGCAGAGCCGTGCACCCGGCTTCTGCTCTTGCCGTCGTAGGAGCAATAACGAGCACCGGACCATGCCCGGCGGCCGCCATCACCACCTCGGTGGCGCTGTAGACCGGGGGTAACCGCAAAAGGTGGGCCCCGGGGCTCCAAGACTCCGCGACCAGCCCCTGGACCGTCCCCTGCCCTGCCCCCGCCAGCCCTGCCCCCGCCAGCCCTGCCGCCGCCGGCCCTGCCCCAGCCAGCCCTGCCCCGACCGGTGCCGCCGATCCCTGACCTTTCCCTCCCGTTACCGTCCCGTCCAGCGGAGCGCTCCTCGCGGGCGGAGGGAGAGCCCGCACAGCAGCCGGCGGCGACGCCGTAAACAGCAGGGAGCGGCGTCGGCTCGCCCAACGCCAGGCGGCCCATTCGGCGAGCTCGAACAGCTCCGGCTCGGGGCCCCAACCCGTCACCTTTGCGATAGGGCGCAGTGCCAAGCCTTCGGGCGGCTGCACCGGGTAGGCGACCACCCATCCCCGCACGGCGCGCCCCTGGAGCGGCACCCGCACGATGGAGCCGGGCCGAAGTTCGGCTGCGAACTTGGCAGGGACCTCGTAGTCGAGCTCTCGCTCGAAGCCTGCGACGTCAGGGAGTACCCTTGCCACGGGAGTGGCGGAGGGGTTCGGAAAAACCCGTGGGCCGAGTTCTTCTGGCAGCCCGACCGCCTCCGTGAGCCCACTCACCTCGGGCGTCCCAAGCGGCTCTGGTAGCGATCTACTGACACTTTTTGCTGCCTATCGACCGTTTTGGTCCGAAGATGGCCCAAACCAGCCGAGGTAATCCCCTAGGGCCAAGTAAAGACCAACCAAAGATCAACTAAAGACCGACCGCCTGTTTGAACTCGGCCAGCCGGCTGGTCACCTCCCAGGTGAGCTCTTTGTCCGGGCGGCCAAAATGGCCATAAGTGGCGGTGCGCCGGTATATCGGGCGCCGGAGGTCGAGGTCGCGGATGATCGCCGCTGGGCGGAGGTCGAAAATATCGTCCACCGCCTTGGCCACTTTGGCGGGGGCCACCTTTTCCGTCCCGAACAGCTCGACCATCAGCGACACGGGCCGCGCGACCCCGATCGCATATGCGATCTGCACCTCACAGCGCCTTGCCGCCCCCGAGGCAACGACGTGCTTGGCGACCCAGCGCGCGGCGTACGCACCTGAGCGGTCGACTTTGGAAGGATCCTTGCCGGAAAAAGCCCCGCCGCCGTGCCGGGCCGCCCCTCCATAAGTATCCACGATTATTTTCCTCCCCGTGAGACCGGTGTCGGCGCTGGGCCCGCCTCGTTCGAACCGGCCAGTCGGGTTGGCCAGCACCTCGTAGGCGTCGTCGGCATATTGTGCCGGCACGATCGGGGCGATCACGTGGTCGCGGAGATCCGGCTTCAGCAACGTCTCGAGGTCCACGGTCGGCCGGTGCTGGGTCGACACGAGCACGGTCTTCAGCCGAACAGGCCTACCGTTTTCGTACTCGAACGTCACCTGGGTCTTCCCATCCGGTCGCAGGTACGGAAGCACACCGACCTTTCGCACCTGGGCGAGGCGCTGCGCCAAGCGGTGGGCCAACCATATCGGCACGGGCATCAGGTCATCGGTCTCGTCGCACGCGTAGCCGAACATCATCCCCTGGTCGCCGGCGCCCTGGCCAAAAAGGGCGTCCTCGCCGCTCGTCCCCTGGCGGACCTCGTAAGCGTTGTCGACACCCATGGCTATGTCTGCGGACTGCTGGCCGATCGAGACTGCCACGCCGCACGTAAGCCCGTCGAAACCCATTTCCGAGCTTGTATAACCGATCCCGGAGACCACCTCGCGAACTATCTGAGGTATCTCGACGTAAGCACTGGTGGTTATTTCGCCGGCGACAACGACCAAGCCGGTTGTGAGGAGGGTCTCGCATGCGACGCGAGCGAGCGGGTCCTGGTCCAATATGGCGTCAAGGATCGCGTCGGAAATCTGGTCGGCCATTTTGTCCGGATGGCCTTCCGTGACCGACTCCGACGTAAAGTCCCAGCGTGTCATCCTGCGGTTCCCTTCCTTTGCGACAGGGTGCCGTTAGTGCCTAACAGATCTCCGATTGCGTCGACCAGCTTGGCTGCGACCGCCCGCTTGTCAGCCAAGCCGAGCTCAGCGCTCGACCCGACGGAAACGATAACAGCGTCGCTACTGTCCTGGCCGAAACCGGCGCGGGGCCGAGCCGTTACGTCGTTCGCAACGATTAGGTCGACCCCTTTGGATACGAGCTTGTGCCTGCCGAGCTCCGCAAGCTCCGCGCCGGTGGCTGTTTCGGCAGCGAAACCAACAAGGACTTGGCCAAGCCGGCGACGGGCACTCAGCTCGGCAAGGATGTCGGGGGTCGGTACGAGCTCGACAGCGAGCGGCGCAGCGGATTTCTTGAGCTTTCTCTCCGCTATGACCGCCGGACGGTAATCCGCAACCGCAGCAGCCATAACGACCACGTCAGCCTGAGCAGCCGCGTCGAGCACGGCGCTGGCCATTTCTGCGGCGGTTTCGACCTCCACTACGTCGACGTCCGCCGGCGCTGCCAGGTCGCTTGAAGTTACCAGCGTCACCTGCGCTCCACGCGCCCTGAGCTCCGACGCGATCGCATAGCCCTGTTTGCCCGAGCTGCGGTTGCCGATGTAGCGAACCGGGTCGATCGGCTCACGAGTCCCGCCGGCGCTGACCACGGCTCTGACGCCTGTGAACGGCCCCTCCGCCTCCGCCTTCGCCTCTACCGAAGCGCCGAGGATCGCCGCGAGCGCGGCCACGATCTCTTCCGGCTCCCTCATGCGGCCCATGCCGTAGTCTCCGCCCGCCAAGCGGCCTTCGGCCGGCTCGAGGAGGTGCACGCCCCGCCTGCGCAGCGTAGCGATGTTGTCCTGCACGGCGGGGTGCTCCCACATCTCGGTGTGCATCGCCGGGCAGACCAGCACCGGGGCACGAGTGGCGAGCAGAGTAGCGCTCAGCAGGTCAGATGAGATCCCGGTGGCGTAGCAGCCGATCAAACGGGCGGTGGCGGGCGCCACCACTATCGCATCGGCGTTCCGGCCGAGCTGGACGTGCGGGACGACACCCCCCGCGCCCCCAGAAGGCGGACCGTCGCCGAACAGGGAAGTCCGGGCAGGCTCAGCCGCAAGGGCGCTAAAAGTGAGCGGCCCGACAAAGCGAGTGGCGCTCTGAGTAAGGACAGGGCTCACGAGAGCCCCCGCGTCGCTTAGTCGCCGGCACACCTCCACCGCCTTGTAGGCGGCGATGCCCCCACATACACCGAGGACGACGCGCTTGCCCGAAAGTGGCGACCCCGAAAGTGGCGACCCCGAAAGTGGCGACATGGCCGTGCTCATTGCTGGCAGGCTAGCCCGGCGGGCAGCTCAGACGGCCGATCCGCCCAGGCAGCTCAGACGGCCGACCCGTCCTCCACGGCCTCTTCGACCTCGGCGTCCGGGTCGATGATGCGATGGTAAGTGATCTTCCCCGCGGCCACCTCGTCCAGGGCGATGGACAGCGGCTTGCGGGAGATCGATGTCACCTGCGGCGGGACGATCGAGCCCAGCCCCTCGCCGAGCTGGTTGAAATAGGAGTTGACCTCCCGGCCACGCTTCGCCGCGAGGCTCACGAGGGTGTACTTGGAGTC
>DATKHZ010000337.1:0-2811 GCA_035509995.1 Acidimicrobiales bacterium
CCGTGGCCGTCAACCTGGCGTTTGCTTCGACGCCGCCCTTAGGCCGCCCGTCGAAGGGCGCCGCTGTCGAGGCGGGGGGCTTTGACCGTTCCGAGGGCCCCGCGGGAGATATTGCCACAGTGCCCATAATGGGCAGAGACCCTTACGCTTGCATGAACACCCTCGGCGACAGGGTGCGATAAGGCGCCGTGCGTTTGCTCCTCGCTGAAGACGACCAGAACTTGCGGGGCGTGCTGGCGCGTGGCCTGAGGGAAGAAGGTTACGTTGTTGACGCCGTCGCAAATGGCACCGAGGCGATCGACTATTTGCGTATCTACGAATATGCCGTCTGCGTCCTCGACTGGCGCATGCCGGGTGCCTCCGGCCTCGACATTGTCACATGGGCGCGGGGGCGGGGGATCTCCACCCCGTTCTTGATGCTCACCGCAAGAGATGCCCCTCCTGACCGCGTCCACGCTCTCGACGAAGGTGCCGACGACTACCTAGTCAAGCCGTTCGACTACGCAGAACTGCTTGCTCGGTTACGAGCACTCCTCCGCCGGCCAAGCGGCGACCGCAGCCCCCTGCTGCGATGCGGTTTGTTGACCGTTGACCCAGCCACCCGCCAGGCCTTTGTAGCCGGCGAGCGCGCGGACTTGACGCCGCGGGAGTTTGCCATCATCGAGCTGCTAGCCCGCCGCGCCCCGGCCGTGGTACCGCGCCGGTCGATAGTGCTGCAAGCCTGGCCCGACGAGGCAAGCGGGGTCGGGTCCAACACAATCGACGTCCATATCGCTCGCTTGCGGGGGAAGCTCGCCCGTTCGGACGCCCGGATCGAGACCCTCCGGGGCACTGGCTACCGACTGGTTGGCCCGTCGCAATGAGCGCGCCACGCAGGCGGGTCGACAGCCCGGCCCGGCAAGTCCGTACCCAGGTCCGCCGGGTAGCACTCGGGGCCACATTGCTGGCCCTCGCTCTTTACCTGTTGGCTTGCTTCGTCGCCGACCTCATCGTCGTCGACCGTCTCAACCATGAGGTCGATTCGCGGCTGGCGGCTCGCCTTCACCAGGTCATCCCTACGCTGCCCCGAGAAGGCCCAGCCGGAACGCTCGGCTCCTACAGCCCACAGTCCTCGGGCGACTTCGACGACGCTCCGGTCGTGCTGTGGTGGGTGCCGGCTCACGCCGAGCACGCAGTGCGATTGGATAGGAACTCGCCTGTTCTGCCCACCGATGCGCTGCATGCAGGCCAACCGACCGACGCCAATGTGGGGGGCCGAGAGTTCCGCTTTGCGGGCGCCGCGCTCGCTGATGGCCGGCTCGTCGCTGGGACAAATGCCGACCAGGTCCGCACGGCCCGGTCGAGCCTGCTTGTCATCGAGGCCATCCTCGGGCCCCTTGCCCTGGCCATCCTCTATGGGGCCGCCTCGGTCATCGGCCGCAGCGCGGCGGCGCCGGTGGAGCGCGCTCGCCGCCGTCAGCTCGAGTTCACCGCCGACGCCTCACACGAGCTGCGCACCCCGCTTAGCGTCATCGAAGCAGAAGTTGGCCTGGCGCTCAACGTCAGACGGTCAGCGCCGGAGTACCGACATGCCCTGGAACAAATCGCCGCGGAAAGCAAAAGGTTGCGCCATATCGTAGAGGACCTGCTTTGGCTGGCACGTCTGGACTCGCTCCCCAACGCTCCTCCCACGGAAGCGGTAGACGTCGCCAGCGTCGTTAATGTCTGCGCCGACCGCTTCAGGGCTATCGGGGACAGGCGGGGCATCAGGGTGACGGTTACCGAGAAGGGCGCGGTACCACCGATCGTGTTCGCCCCCGCCGAGTGGCTCGACCGCCTGGTCTCGGTCCTGCTCGACAACGCGTGCCGCTATGCCAACGACAAAGGGCAAGTAGATGTCACCGTGTCGGCGAACGGCGAGCGGGTGGTGCTCGTCGTCGACGACAGCGGCCCGGGGATCTCAGAATCAGACCGTCAACGCATCTTCCAGCGGTTCCACCGCGCCAGCGCCGAGCCCGGCGGTGCCGGGCTCGGCCTATCGATAGCAGATGCGGTCGTGCGGGCGACCGGCGGTGACTGCACGGTGACGACCGCGCCCCTCGGAGGGGCCAGGATTGCTGTGTCCTGGCCCCGCCACCGTCCCGAGCACGCTTGGACCACCGCCGATAGCGGAGGGCCCGAAGAGGGTGCCGACGGCCTCGTAAGCGCTCGCCTGGCACTCGACAGAGAAGCTGGACCGTTCGAGGAAAGTGAAGGGAAAATAATACAAAAGTAATAAGCGCCGGCAGGACGCTCGGCTTCACCTCGCCGTAAGGTCCGCTCCCTACGCTCAGCCGTGGAAGAGAAGCGAACCGGAGAGGACCAATTGACAATTGCGGAGCCCATGGAGCTCTCGGACCGGGACCTAACTTTGCCGGGGCGGCCCCCCGCTGGCGTGCCAGCCCGACCAGCGCCGTCTCACCGGCGGGCACGGCACCGACCAGGCCGCCCTCCCCGTCGTTGGGCTGCTGACCTTTTCTTGGCGCTCGCCGGGACAGGCTTTGGCGCAGTGCTCGGCGCGGTGGTCACCGGCGAGACACATGGTTCGCTAGCGGCTCCCGGGGGCCTCCTGATCGCCGGCGGCAGGCTCGCCGGCTTCGCAGGAGCGTACCTGTTGCTGATCATGCTCGTGCTCATAGCCCGGGTCGCTTGGCTCGAACGAGCCGTCGGCCAGGACCGCCTCGTGCGCTGGCACCGCCGGACGGCACCGTGGGCGCTCGGGCTGATCTGTGCCCACGTCGTGCTCATCACCATGGGCTATGCACAAGCCGCCAAGACCGGTGTGCTTCGCCA
>DATKHZ010000338.1:0-6506 GCA_035509995.1 Acidimicrobiales bacterium
CCGCTACCGAGGTCTGTAACGAGGCCCCCCCGGGGTGATGTGCCTGCAGCCACTGCGAAAGCGACGCTTCGCGTTATCTGGTCACCCACCTGACCTGGACCGAGAAAGCCGAGATCACGGGCCTGCGAAAGGAGGAGTTGAAGGCTTTGCATGTCCTGGTCGGTGAGCTCCGGCCAAGCCGTCGCTGGTGAAGAACGGGGTTCGTCGGGTTCAGCGGACGGGCTCATTGCGGGCTGAGCAGCAATGCGGGGGACGGGGACGAGTAGCCGGGGCTACGAGCTAAAGCTCTCCGACTGTTCTTGGCCCGCCGCGGCCGAACTCTCATTATCGGCCGAGTCAGGGGAGACAGGGATCAGGAGAACTCGCCGGTAGGGCTCTTCGCCTTCCGAGATCGTCTTGACGCCCGGGACGTCGTTGACGGCATCGTGGACGACCTTACGGTCTGGCGGCGGCATCGGCTCGAGAGCTCGTTTGGTGTTGCTGGCCTGTACCTCCAGAGCGACCTGCCTGGCGAAGCGGGCGAGTGCGTCCTGCCTGCGCCTTCTGTACCCGTTGATGTCAAGGACGATCCGGCACTCCGAGGATGAAACCTGGCGTTGCATCACCGTGCGGGTCAGCTCTTGTAGGGCAAGCAAGGTGGCCCCCTTGGGCCCGATCAACGTGCCCAAGTTCTCGCCAGTGATCAATAACTCAACCACGCCCTCCGCAAGCTCCTCGGACGTAATCGTTGCCTGCGCGCCCATCTCGACAAGGAGCCCGCGCACGAACTGTTCCGCTAATGCAACCTGCTCTTCGACCGATGCCGTGTTCACTTCGCCGAAGTTAGCGCCTCCTCGTTCCGGTTTGTCACCGGAGGCCGCGGACGGCGAGGACCGCCGCCGGCGCCGCGCCGCCGGGACGTCGCCGGCGGCGCGAGCCTCGGTCTCGTCCGGCTTCGACCTGCTCTTGCGCTCGTCGGTGCCGTCCCTTGTCTGGTCCGTTGTGGTGGCTTGGGGCACTACAGGGCCGACCTGGGAAGCGTGGTCCGCCCCCGCTGGCCCACGACCCCGCCTTCGCTCTCGCCTTTCGCCCTTTGAACGGGGATAGCGAGGCCGCACGCGAGCCCGGACCCGTGCCTCCTCCTTCAAACGGCCGAACAGCCCGACCTTGGGTTCGGAGATCACCTCAAAATCGGTGTCAGCTTCTTCGACGCCGAGTTGTTCCAAAGCCGACTTCTTGGCCTCCTCGACCGTGCGGCCGGTGGTCTCGACCCATTCCATAGCCCTAACGACCTTTACGTCTTCGATTTCGGTTTCGCTGGCTCGCGGCCTCGGTATTCGGGTTGCGTATCGGCCTCTGGCCGTTTGGTGGGCCGCTCGGTTTACCGCCGTTGGGCCGGCCGTTCGGTTTACCGTTGGCAGGAGTAACGTCCCCAGTGGACGTCGGCGTCTTCGGCGGTGACTTGGGTGGCGTCTTCGGTGGCGGTTTAGGCAGCGCTTTTTGCGCCGCGCTAGGCGGCGCCGGCGGTGACTTGGGTAATGCCTTCCGCGATTTACCTTCGACCTCTTCCAGATGTGACTCCATGACCTCGAGGTCACGGTCGTCCCTGGCTACGAGGGCTTTTACCTTTGGGTCGTAGTGGTACATGGCCCAGGTTTGACCAACTCTGAACAGGCCTGAGACGGCGTAATAAAGCACGAGGCCAGTCGCGAAGCGGATGCAGAGAACCCCGAAAAGGATCGGGAAGAACCTCATAATGCGCATCTGCGAGTTCATCTGCTGGTTCTGGCGCACCATGGGGTTCAGGCTCATGATCTGGACCTGCTGGTAGTAGTTGGCCCCGGTCATGATGACCAGCAACAAGAGAGCGCCGAAGGTTGCCCCGACCCCTACGTTTGAATGAAGGTCAGCCCAAGCGTTGTTGCTCAGGTTGATCCCAAAGGACTTCATTTGCGCGCCCATCCCCTGCGGGGCGCTACGTACCAGGTCCTTGAACATTCTGGTGCTTGGGCTCAGGTAGGACGGACATGCGCGAAGGACGCCAACCTTTCCGCCGCAGACCTTGGCTGTGTGGCTCAACCCACGGATCACGCTGTACAGGACGTACAGGAGGGGCAGAGGCAACAAGGTCGGGATGCAAGCCCCGAACGGGTTGACCCCTTCTTGCTTGTACAGCTCGGTAAGGGCCTGGTTGAGCGCCAGCCGGTCGTCCTTGTGCTGCTGCTGAAGCTGCTTCATCTTCGGTTGCAGCTTCTGCATGGCGAGCATCGAGCGCGTCGACTTGAGGGTGAACGGCACGACAAAGGACATGTACACCAAGCCGACCAGGATGATCGCAATCGCGTAATTGGGGATCAGCGAATAGAACCCGGCAAGGACCCATCCGACGAGCCTGCTCAGAGAGCTCATCTGGCGGGCTCCTCCGTTCGCAGCGACGACGGAGGCACGGGGTCAAACCCGAACCGGCCACCGGGCCGGCACCTGGTCAGCCGGCGCGCCGTGAGCGCGAGACCGCGGCGGGCACCGAAATGCTCAAGGGCCTCGAGCGCGTAGTCCGAGCACGAGGGAACGAACCTGCACACCGGGCTCCGGCCAGCGCGGGCGGCCTGGTAGACAAGAATAAACGCTCTAAGTGCTCGTGCAGCTACTGAACGAGTGGGGTACAGGGTGGTGGGCGCAGTCATTGCCCCTCCGCGACGGGGGGATCCGGCTCCGAGGTTACCCGCTTCTGTGACGCTGCCTGTTGGGGCACGGGCCATGCCGAAGTGGGCAGGGAACTCGCCGCTCGCGAGAGATGGCTTGAGATCTCCTGGAAGGAAAGAGCCACCGCGCCGGGCCTGGCGCGAATGAGGTAGGTGCCCGGAGGAAGCGTCACAAGTTGGCGGGCCGCTTCCCTCAGGCGCCGTCGAAGCCGGTTGCGGACCACGGCGTTGCCGACCCTCTTGCCGATCGCGAATGCCAGGGCGGGCGGTTGGCCGGGCACTGCCGGGAGCCAGGACACCGTGAACGGGCCCGAACGGACCGAGCTGGCGCGACGGAGCCCCTCGAAGGCCGACCGCCCTCTCGTTCTCCACCTCAAACTGCCAGGCGGTGCCGGCCCTTCAGGCGGCGCGCCTTCAGCACCGCCCGCCCGGCTCTCGTCTCCATTCGGTGACGGAACCCGTGCCGCCTCGCGCGGCGGCGGTTGTGGGGTTGAAAAGGACGTTTCACTCATTGCCTCCTCGGTGGGACCGGTTACCCGCGAAGCCAGGCGCCATCGTTCAGCCCTCCCGCAGCGATTTGAGCCTGAGGCTCAGGTCACCAGGAACGTTCGAGCTTGCGCGTCAGCCAACAGCCTGCGGCGTTCCATCCCAGCGTAGGGGACGAGAGGCGCTGGCGCCAGCAGGGCCGCGGCTACGTGGGCCGTAGAAGACGCTGGGGCGGAGTACGTTCAGACAATGGCTGCGCAGAGCGAAGGGGGGCCCGCGTCCCTTCCCGGCCCGCCAGGTCCAGGTACAGAGCCATCAACGGGTAGCCAGGGGCCAGGGCTGCCCTGGCCAAGCGGGGCACCGGTACGCGACGAGCCGCCATGGCCTACCGAGGCACCTTGGTCGGCGAGCCCAAGCTCCGGGCCATCCGGAGGCCTTCCCACTTACCGCCCCCCCGAGTCACACGGTGGCGTGTCACACGATGACCTGTCGCGCGATGACCTGCCACACGATGACCTGTTGCAGGACGTCCCGGTCCGGCGGCCTGCCATCCCGGCGCGCGCGGCGTGGTGCGGTGTGCCAGGGATATTGGCCGGCTACGCGCTGGCGGTGGTGGGAGCAACTATCGGGTACGCCCTTTCGGGGAACGCAACCGGCCCTGTGGCCACCCTGTTCAGCGAGATGGGGCTTTGGACGGGGATGCTGGGCACGGTGGTCTTTGTCTCGCGCCGCTATGGCAGCGCGAGTTTGCGCCGGGACTTCGGACTGGAAATAAGAGGGACCGACGTCTTGTGGGGTTTTGCCGCCGTGGCCGCCGCACTCCTCGTTTCTGAGATGGTCGTCCTCGTGTTTGCTGGGACTAAATTTGCCGGTACTAACGATCAAATCATCACTCAGCAAAAAGGCCATGACGCGGGCCTGGTTATCCTCACCCTGATTGTCGAGCTGGGAGCACCGTTTTTTGAAGAGCTTTTCTTTCGCGGGTTCTTGCGGACCGCATTGCAGGACCGGTTCGGGGCCGCCCGTGCAGTCTGGTTGCAGGCGGCGTTTTTCGGTATTGCACACGTCGGCGAATCGAAAACCGCGGCTGGCAATGTTACGGTCGTGCTGGCATTATTCCTTGTCGGCGTCGTCCTCGGTTACACCTCAAAGCTGACCAGGCGTCTGGGCGCCGGGATGCTCGCGCATTGTTTGTTCAACCTCGTCGCGGTGGCCTCGGTATTGTGAGCTCGCAATGAGCCAATTGGCCGGTGAGCCCGGCGCCTTCAATGGGGAGCAGCCGGACCGCGGCGATGACGCCCCGGGCGATGGAGTACTTGCCGAAGGAGACGCAGAACAACACCAGGACACAGAGCACCACCATCGCAATCTTCAGTCCGGCGCCGCTCGCGCTGCGGTGTTCGGGGTGAGCGACGGCCTGGTGACCAATGTGTCCCTGATCCTTGGAGTTTTCGGAGCTCAGTCGGGGCCCGGTTACGTCCGCTTGGCGGGGTTTGCAGGCCTTCTTGCCGGGGCGTTCTCCATGGCGGCTGGGGAGTACATCTCAATGTCCGCGCAAAGGGAACTTTTCCACCGGGAGCTCGACGTTGAGCGCAGCGCGCTCCGGCGTGACCCCGAGGCAGAGCGCCGAGAGCTGGCCGAGCTATATGAGCACCGGGGGCTGTCCCCCGAAGATGCGTCCTCTCTGGCTGACATGATGATGAGGACCCCCGAAATTGCGCTCCAAACGCACGCGCGCGAGGAGATCGGGATCGACCCTTCTGCCCTGCCGTCCCCCTACCCGGCGGCTTTGTCTTCTCTTATCAGTTTCTCGGTAGGTGCCGCCGTGCCCCTGGTCCCGTGGTTCTTCCTACGCGGCCTTCCCGCAGTGGCCAGCTCGGTATGTGCCGTAGCGGTGTGTTCGGTGCTGATCGGCGTCCTGCTCTCGCAGGCGACTGGCCGCTCTCCCGTTCGCAGCGCCTTCCGCCAAGTGCTCGTATGTATGCTCGCCGCTGGAGTGACTTACGTCGTCGGGCGCCTCGTCGGCATCAGCGTGGTCCACTGAGTGCCGCGGGTACCCAATCGGGACCGGCAAGGACGGGCATATGTGGTTGATGCTGTCCGCACCCCTTACGGACGGAGAGGAGGTGCGCTCTCGGTTTGGCACCCGGTCGACCTTTCAGCGGAGATGCTGTCGCAGCTTGTCGGACGGGCTGGAGTAGATGGCGGTGCTGTCGACGACGTGGTCCTCGGGTGCACCACACAGGTAGGGGCGCAGGCGTGCAATATCGCAAGGCGCGCCGTACTTGCAGCTGGATGGCCTGAACGCGTACCAGGGGCTACCGTGGACCGCCACGCGGCATCCTCGGCTCAGGCGGTGCACTGGGCGGCGCAGGCCGTGATGTCAGGTGCGCAGGGCCTCGTCGTTGCGGGGGGCGTCGAAGTCATGACGGCGGTACCTCTTGGGGCGAGCCTGTCGGTGCCGTCTTTAGGCAAACCGTTCGGCCAGCGCCTGCAGGACAGGTACAAAATTGCGAACGGTGCCGCAGGGCTTGTGCCACCCGGGTTGGCCGCCGAGGAGGCCGCCCGGCGCTGGTCTTTAGACCGTAGCCAGCTCGACAGATGGGCGCTCCAGAGCCGTGAGCGGGCGTACCGGGCCCAAAGGAAGCGGCCGTCATACATGCTCGCGCTGCCCGGTCCTGCGAAGACCGCCTTGGCGATGGACGAGGCTCTCGGGCGCCGCTCGTCACGCGCCGAGGTTGCCGCCCTGCCGCCGGTGTACCTCGAAGGCGGGGTTGTGACGGCGGCGAACATGGCCGCTGAGGGTGACGGGGCCTCGGGGTTGTTGATAGCCAGCGCGGACCGGGTGGCGGAACTCGCCTTGAGCCCGATAGCGCGTATGGTGTCGTTCGCCACGGTTGGGACCGATCCGCTTGTCTGGCCGGCGGCGACCGTCCCGGCCGCCAGGGAAGCCCTGGACCGTGCGGGGCTCACCGCCGACGACATCGACTGGTGGGAGGTCCACGAAAGCAGCGCCGTTGCGGTGCACGTGTGGTTGGCAGAGATGAAGGTCAACCCTGACCACGTCAACCCAACTGGCGGGGCCCTGGCGAGCACGGCGCCGCTTGGTGCAGTGGGGGCCGGCCTGTTCGTCGCTGCCGTCTCAGGGCTCGTCGATGCGGGTTTACGCCGAGCCCTTGTCTGCGTAGCCGCCGAGGGCGGGGTAGGGACCGCCTGCGTGTTGGAGGCTGCCTGATTGTCCACAGCTGTGGACGAAGTTGGGGAGTGTCACATAGATGTAACTTCCCGGTAACCATTGGCTGCCCGGGCGAGGCCGTCCGGTCAGGGCCGTCGGGAGCT
>DATKHZ010000339.1:0-2664 GCA_035509995.1 Acidimicrobiales bacterium
GGTCGTTCAGCATGCGGGCAAATGTTACGAACGTCAGGTTGACCGAGTTCAGCATCAGCTCGATGCACATGTACATGACCAGGATGTTGCGCCGTACGAGCAGGCCGGTCGCGCCGACGCTGAACAGCACGGCTGCCAGTACCAGGTACCACGGGCCGGGAACGGTCATCGCACGGGCGTCCCTGGTCGATGGCTCTCTTGCGAGGCGGGTGGTCGGGCAGCAGTCTTGCGCGGGGTTTCCGGGCCGCTTTGCGAGCCGCGCCGCACCAGGACTACGGCTGCCACCACGGCAATGACGAGCAATGCGGATGTCATTTCGAAGGGGAGCAGGTAGGCCGTAAAAATGCTCTGGCCAAGCTTTTGCACGTTCTCCCCCGGCCCGTTCAAGGCTTCTGTGGACGCTTTCGCACCCGTCGCCCAGAAGCGCACCTGCGTGAGCACGAGCAGGCTGATCAGGGCCACGAGGCTTACCACGATCGCGACCGGCGTCAGGCCGCGCATTTTGTCCTGGCGGCGAGCCTCCCGTCGGTCCACTCCGAGCAGCATGATCACGAAGAGGAACAGGATCACGATGGCGCCGCCGTAGACGATTATCTGGACCGCGGCCAAGAAGTCGGCGCTCTCGTCGATGAAGAGCAAAGCGATCCCGAAAATCGTCATGACGAGGGACAGCGCGCAGTGAACGGGGTTCCGTAAAAGGACTACGCCGAACGCACCCAGCATGGATATGGTGGCGCCCACTGCGTAGACGGCCCACGCAGATGCATCGGCTAGGTCGGCACCCGAGGTGCTGGCGGCGCTGCTGGCAGCTAAGAGCATCGCTAGTTGCTCCCCGCCTGGCTCGTACCCGCCTGGCTCGTGCCGGCCTGGCTCGTGCCGGCCTGGCTCGCGCCGGCCTGGCTCGCGCCGGCTTTGGCGCCGCCCGGCCGCCTGACTGGGCTCACCGTGCTGCCCCCGGCCCCTTTGACTTCAGCCGCCCCGGCCTCCCGCACAGAGATGTCGAAATCGGCGCGCACGTCAGCAGCTTCGGGGTCGGATTGGCCCGCCTGGGCCGGGCGGACGCCGTAGCCCAACTCGCCTGACCAGAGTGGCGTCCCTTCAAGGTCGGCGCGGCCCGATGGGGAGGTTGCCCTCACCCAGCCGGAGGTGTTGAGGTCGTCGCCTGGCTTCCAGTCCTCCCACGGCAGTTCCTTGGGTTTGCCCGAGTCGTCGACCACGAGTTCGGCCTTCGTGTAGATGGCGTCCTGCCTGTTGGTGAAAGAGAACTCGAACAGCTTCGACTCGGTTATCGCTTCTGTCGGGCAGGCCTCGACGCAAAGGTCGCAGTGGATGCAGCGCAGGAAATTGATCTCGTAAACGAAGCCATAACGCTCGCCGGGCGATACCGGCGCGTCCGGGGGGTTGTCCGCCCCGCGCACATAGATGCATTTTGCGGGGCAGACCCCGGCGCACAGTTCGCACCCGATGCACTTCTCCATACCGTCTTCGTAGCGGTTGAGCACGTGCCGACCGTGGAGACGCTCGGGCTTGGGGCGCTTTTCTTCGGGGTACTGGACAGTGACCTTCGGTTTCAACGGCTGTTTGCCGGTAACCAGAAAGCCCTTGAAAAATGACACGAACGCGTTGTCGGTGAGGAAGCTCATGGTGTGTCCATTTCAGCCAGCCTGCCCTCTTGGGGCTGCGACCTGCCGACGTCGACGGCGCGGGACAGGACGAGGAACCCGAGGGCACTGGCGCACAGTGCCAGCCAGCCCCAAAACCCGGCTTTGCCGATGCGTGCTCCCGCGACGACAAGGAGCAGGGAAAGGGAGGCCGGGATAAGGAACTTCCAACCGAGGTCCATGAGCTGGTCGTAGCGAAGGCGGGGCAGCGTCGCCCTGATCCACACGTAGACGTAAAGCAGTATTAGCACTTTCAGGGCGAACCAGAAGGGGCCGATCGAATGTCCGGCAATAGCAGGCCCGTCCGGCCCGCCGAGGAACAGAGTCGTGAATATGGCGGAGTTCGTGACGAGCGCCATGTACTCGGCGAGGTAGAACAATGCGAAGCCGATCGAGGAGTACTCCATGTTGAACCCGCCCGCCAACTCCTCCTCGGCCTCGACCAGGTCGAAAGGAGGGCGTGTCATTTCGGCAGTTATCGCCACGAAGAAGATGGCGGCTGGGGCGCCGAATGCGCGGAAGATGTTCCAGTGGTACAGGAACCCGCCGTGCTGGGCTGCGACGATCGCGCTCGTGTGCAGCGACCCGGTGAGCAACACGACCGTGGCGACGGTCAGGCCGAGCGCAGCCTCGTAAGAGATCATCTGCGCGCTTGCGCGCACTGCCCCGATCAACGGGTACTTCGACCCTGACGACCAGCCGGCCAACATCACGCCGTAGACGGTGACGCTCGACGCCATCAGCATGACCAGGATCCCCCACGATGGGTCGGCCAGCTGAAGGCGGGTCGTGTAGCCGTCGACGGTGATTGTCCCGCCGACCGGCACGATCGAAAAGGCCACGAACGCAGGGACCACCGCTATAACCGGCGCGATCCGGTACACGAGCTTGTCGGCAGTGGCTGGGAGCAGCGCCTCCTTGAAGAACAGCTTGATCCCATCGGCAAGGGACTGCAGCCAACCGTAAGGGCCTGCTCGGTTCGGTCCCCAACGGGTGCCGAGCC
>DATKHZ010000340.1:0-3270 GCA_035509995.1 Acidimicrobiales bacterium
ACGGGTAGGGCTATCGCCCGAGACAGGTCGCTCATGAAGACGAATGCCCCCTTGAGCACCCCGACGAGCAACGGGGGCCGGCCCGCGTAGTCCTCGGTTATGCGAGCCCCTAACTCCCTGATCTTGTCTCGGATTTCCTCCTCGGCGACAATCACCTCGCCGAGGTCGGGGTCCTCCTTAGCAAGGCGTTCACCCAGGATATCTGCCACTCGGGAGACACCCGGAGCCGGCGCAACGTCGGGACTTGGGGAGCTCAGGGGTGCCATGGACGTGCCAACCTTATACCGCAACTAGCGCCGTTGCGACCCGTCAAGCCTCAAGCGACCGGCCGACCGGCTGAGCCGTCTCCCGCCTGAGAGCTCGCAGGCGACAGCTCGACCGGTCACCACGGCCCACGCTCGCTCCAGGTCTTCGGAGGACGGAGGGTGCCGTTCCGGGCCCTCGTCTTCACGGAGCCAGGTGCGCAGCGCTCTGTTGGCCAGAGGCCGCGGTGCAGCCGCCAGGCCGCGGGCGTCTGTGGGATCGAGATCACGTGCAAGCAAATCAAGCAACTCCGCATCCTCGGCCAGCAGCGCCGCTGTCCGTGCGAGCACCGGGACCAGGTCGCGCCCTGCGACATCCGCCAACAACGGCAAGACCTCGTGCCGGGCCCGGTTGCGACGAAAACGCCCCTCCGCGTTGGAAGGGTCGGTAACCGTTGGAAAGCCCAAGGCTGTCACGAAAGCGAGAGTCTCGGACCGCCGCAAGGCCAAGATCGGCCGCTGCGCCTTGCGGAGACCACCGGAGGTGGCTCGCATCCCGCGAAGGCCGTCTAGACCAGCTCCCCGCATCAGGTTGAGAAGGAGGGTCTCAGCCTGGTCGTCGGCGGTGTGCCCGACCATGGTGCCCTCTGGCAAAACCCCGTAGCGCGCCTGGCGCGCTCGTGCTTCAAGGTCTGGCCCCGGACCGACCCGAACAGATAGTGCCTCGAAGGTCGCACCGAGGGTGTTGGCGGCAGCTTCGACGACGGCCGCTTCTTCGCGGCTGCCCGCGCGCAGGCCATGGTCTACGTGCACAGCGTGGGCAGAGCACCCCGCAGCCACAGCCAGGGCCAGCATCGCTACAGAGTCGGGGCCGCCCGAAACGGCGCATACGACTGGTGCGCCTTTGCCTGGGAACGAACAACGCTCTAGCAGGCCCTCGACGCCGGCGGGCCAATAGACCCTGGGGGAGCTCATATGGTCTTTGATGCCCAAGACCGCACAACGCGGTCAGCGGGAGGTCGAAGGGGGGCCAACGCTCCGCAGCTCTCGCTCACGCGCAGCGTCGGCTGCTCTGAGGGCCTGGACCAAGGCCGGGCCGGTCTGAAAATCGAGCTTGCTTGCCATCCGGCGCAGACGGGCGTACAGGTAACTACGGCTTACCTGGAGACGAGCTCGTGCCTCGGTCAGGCTCTCGCAGGAGATCACCATCTCGAGTATTTCTTGGTCCCGACGTGTCAGGATTGCGGGGCTCAACCAGGTTGGCCAGTTGCCGCGCAGGCTGTGCGGCCCGTTCGTCAACACGCCGCTCACCGGTTCGAGCCGGCTCATCTTGGGTCGCGCCCCGGAGCTCTTGGGGGCCCCGGTACCGCGCTCCAGACGAGCCAAATGAGCCAGCGCCGCGTTCTGCGCGGCGCGGCGCTGTTCCGGTTCTGGGCCGCCAGCGACAGCGTCGGCAACCGCTTGGCGCAGGTCGCTGATGGCAAAAGGTTTTGTGAGGTAACGGATCGCCCCTTCGATGCCGCCGCGTACCGCGTCGAGGTCCTCAGCACGAGCAGTCAACATGAGCACAGGTATGGAGGACACGCCAGGGTCCGGGTCGGACTTGAGCGAAGAAAGCACTGTCCAGCCGTCCAGGCCGGGCATCATCACGTCCAGGACCACCACGTCCGGACGCTGCTCGCGCGCCGAGGCGAGACCTTTGTGCCCGTCAGAAGCCACGCTCACCTCATGACCCGCGAGGCCGAGGCTCATCCGGAGCAGGTCGCGCAGGTCCGGCTCGTCGTCGACTACTAGTACGCGCGCCATTGGCTGAACTCTACGGCTTTAGGCGGTGCGGCCCAGCCCCTCGGCTCGCTCGGTCCAACGGGAAGGCTCCCGGATCTCCGCCATGCTCGGCAACCACTCAGGCCCTTGCCAGATCCTCCCGAACAGCTCACGACCACCCTCTGCCTCTACGGCCGCGATGAAACGCTCACCCTGCTCGTACTGCTTGAGCTTGGCGTCCAAGCCGACCAGCGAGCTCACCACCTTGGCAGCCCCGCTGCGCTGTCTTCGTTGCTGGAGCACACGGGCAAAGCGTTGTGCCTGCGGTACCCGGCCCTTGGCCGCCCGGTTCATCACCACGTCGCCGTGGCCTTCCAGCAGGCTCATCAACCCCCCGATGCCATCCAGCGCCTGTCGCTGCTCGGGCGACGCCAACAACGCCACCAGACCGCCCTCATCAAGAGGATTTTTGCCCTCTCGCGCCTCCCCAGCTGCCCGTTTCAGAGCTTCGATGAACCGCTTGGGGTCCGGGTCGACCCCCTCCAGCAGCGACCCGACGAGGCCCAAGAAATGCGGTCTCAACCAGGGCACGCCGGTGAACTGTGCGCGGTGCGTAACTTCGTGCAGTGCGATCCAGAGCCGGAACTGGCGAGGTTGGAAACCGTAGCGATCTTCGAGCTCGATCACATTGTGGCCCACGTAGTAGACGATGTCCTGGTCCAAAGGTCGCTCGTCCTCGATCAGGAGCTGGTCGTACTGGCCCAGGACCCGAGTGGACATCCAGCCCAGCAGCAAGCCGAGCTGCACGCCCCCGATGTTCCGGCTGACCTGCGTCGGTACTCGCATCGGGACAGGCCCCAACATCGGCGCCGGTTTCGCCATCGCCGCTTCGAGCTTTTGGGTGAGAGGGCGCAGCAACCGCTGAAAGGAGGCGACGTTCGCGCTCACCCAGCCAGCCCGGTCAGTAACACGCGGGCGTGCCGGGCCGGCGAGGGACACCAAACCCGTCTCTTCGGCTACCAGCTGTTCCGCCTCGGCCGTGAGCTCGGCGAAATCTTCTTCGAGGACACTGAGCCGCCCCGGCGGCAGCCACGCCTGGCGCGCCGCGATGCGTGTGGCCACACGCTCAGCCAGCTCCCAAGAAATCGGATCCTGTGACGAGAGGCTCATATCACCCGGGCCGCAGGGGCCCCCGGGCGCGGCTCTCTCTGCTCAGCTACGCGATCTTCTTGCCACGAGTACGGGGTACGGCCATCGGTTCGTG
>DATKHZ010000341.1:0-9033 GCA_035509995.1 Acidimicrobiales bacterium
CGCGCGGTAGCCAACGCCGACGATCTCGAGGTCCTTCGAGAAACCGGTCGTCACCCCAACGACCATGTTGTTGACCAGGGTGCGGGTCAACCCGTGCAGGGAGCGGTTGACCCTCTCGTCATCGGGGCGCTCGACGACGAGCTCCTGTCCGTCCTGGCGGACGGTGATCTCCCCCGCCACCTGGTGGCTGAGCGCGCCGCGTGGCCCGGTGACCGTGACGGAACGGCCATCGAGCGCGACGCTCACCCCGGAGGGGACCGGCACCGGTGTACGACCTATTCGGGACATACGACACTCCTCAACAAACGCCTACTCCTCAACACCGTTTCTTCTCAACACCACTGTTCTCCAACAACTTGCTGTACCTATTTCCACCGCGCCCGGGGTCACCAGACGTAGCAGAGGATCTCGCCACCGACACGGCGTTTGCGGGCCTCCCGGTCGCTCATGAGGCCCTGGCTGGTGGACAGTACGGCAACGCCCAGGCCGCCAAGGACGCGCGGCAACTTGTCGGCCCCAGTGTAGACACGAAGCCCTGGCTTGGAGACGCGCCGCACACCTGAGATGGTCCGGGTGCGGTCGGCCGAGTACTTCATTGTCACTTCCAGGAAGCTTCCTGGCCGCTTTTCGTCGCTCGTGACCTTGAAGCTCGTTATGTAGCCCTCGCGGACAAGGATCGCTGCAAGTGCTTCCTTGAGCTTGGAAGAGGGCATCCGCACCGTGTCATGATGCGCAACGTTGGCGTTGCGCAGCCTGGTCAGCATGTCAGCGATCGGGTCAGTCATAGTCATGTGCCGTTACCTCCTACCAACTCGACTTGGTGACGCCAGGTATCTCGCCGGCGTGGACAAGCTCACGCAGGCAGATACGGCACAGCCCGAACTTACGCAACACAGAGTGCGGCCTCCCGCACCGCCGGCACCTGGTGTAGGCCCGGACCTTGTACTTCGGCTTGCGCTGCGACTTTATGACGAGAGCCTTTTTGGCCATGTAGTCCTTGCTCCTAAGACTCGTTCGGGACTAGTTCGATCGGGGGCTGCATCAAGCGGCACCTTCTTTGCGGAAAGGAAAACCAAAAGCGTCAAGGAGGGCACGGCCTTCGCCGTCGGTCCTGCCGGTTGTAACGATCGTCACGTCCATCCCCCTTGGCGCGTCGATCTTGTCGTAGTCGATCTCGGGGAATATCAGCTGCTCGTTCACCCCAAAGGTGTAATTGCCCCTGCCGTCGAAACCTTTGGGCGAAAGCCCTCGGAAGTCACGGATACGAGGGATCGCAAGGGAGATGAGCCGGTCGAAGAACTCCCACATCCGGTCGCCTCGCAGCGTCACCTTGGCACCAATGGCGTTGCCCTCACGGAGCTTGAAAGCCGCGATCGACTTTCTCGCCTTTGTGACAATCGGCTTTTGCCCGGCTATCAGGGTCAGGTCCCGCACTGCACCCTCCAGAAGGGAGGCCTGAGCGACTGCCTTGCCGACGCCCATGTTGATGACGATCTTTTCCATCCGCGGCACGAGCATTGGGTTCGGCAGCCCGAGATCCTTCTGAAGGGCGCCTTTCAGCTCAGTGGCGTAACGGGTACGCAGGCGCGGCGGTTCGCTCGGCCTCGCCGGGCGTCCGGGGGCCGCCTTGAGCGCCGCCGGCCCTCGCGACGAGGCTCCCCTGCCCTGAGGTGCCGCGTTGGGTGTGGCGGCCCTGCGAGGGACCGACGAGCCTCTAGCCGCGCCGCCCTTGCCGCCCTTGGCCTTGCCCGCAGGGGCCTTGCCGCCCTTGCCGGGCGAACCTTTACCTGCCGGCGACATCAGAGGCCCTCACCGCAACGAACGCAAACTCTGTGCTTGCTGCCGTCTTCTGAGAACTTGTACCCGATGCGGGTAGGCGTGTGCTCTTTGGGGCATATCAACGCCACGATCGAGACGGGCACGGGGAGATCCTTTTCGATGATCCCGGCCCTCTTGCGTATTTGCGTCGTGCGCTGGCTGCGCTTCACGCGGTGCACGCCCTCGATCACCACTTTGTCGCTCTTTGGCAGGGCGCGCATCACCTGACCGCGCTTGCCTTTGTCCTTGCCGGACAGCACGATCACGTTGTCATCTTTATGTATCTTCATTTTCACAACACCTCCGGAGCAAGCGAGATGATGCGCATGAAGCGCTTATCCCGCAACTCTCTTCCAACCGGCCCAAATATGCGCGTCCCGCGGGGCTGCAACTGGTCATTGATGAGCACAGCGGCGTTCTCGTCGAAACGGATATAGCTACCATCAGGCCGGCGCTTTTCTTTCCTGGTCCTCACGACGACGCACTTGACGACGTCGCCCTTTTTCACATTGGCCCCGGGGATGGCGTCCTTCACGGTCGCGACGAAGATGTCGCCTATGGAGGCATAACGCCTCCTCGAACCCCCGAGCACCTTGATGCAAAGCACTTCCCGGGCGCCCGAATTGTCGGCGATGCGGAGCCTGCTTTCCTGTTGGATCATTTTCCGCGTCCCCTATCGCGCCCGCTCGAGCACCTGGTCAACCCGCCAGCGCTTCAACTTCGACAGGGGCCGCGTTTCGGAAAGCCGTACCCGGTCTCCGACCCTGGTGTCATTGGCCTCGTCGTGCGCATAAAGGCGTTTGGTGCGCTGCACCGTCTTGGCGTAACGAGGATGGCGGACGCGTTCGATTATGGCCACCACGGCGGTCTTTTCCATCGAGTTCGAAATGACGATGCCCTCGCGCACCTTGCGGCGCCCTGTCCGTGGCTCGACGGCACTGCCCGCCGCAGAGGGTTCTCCCGGGCGCCGCGCCGCCTTTGGAGCCTTCGCCACCGGCTTGGCCGGCGCCACGGCCTTTGCGGCAGCCGCTTTGGCGGGCGCCGCCGATTTGGCCGCCTTGGCCGGCGAAGCTGCCTTCGTGGGAGCGGACGACTTGGTCGTGGCAGCAGCCTTGGCAGGTGCGGCCTCTTCTGGTGTTACCGGCTCACTAGCGCCTTCTTCTGGCGTTACGGCGTTATTCGCCTCACTGACGGCTTCTGTCGTCGTCACGGCCTCGCCGGCGGCTGCCACCGCAGTACTCGGCTCTTGCGTCTCCTGGGGCTCGTCGGCCATGTTCGCCTCGGGTGTGGGGTTCTTGTCAGCCATCAGCTCGATGCCCTCGCCTTGCGTGCGGGTGCAGAAGCCTTGCGCGCCGGCGCGGCCTTCTTGGCCGCCGGCGCGGCCTTCTTGGCGGCGGCGGGAACTGCCTTACGTTTGGGCGCCGCTTTACCCGCGCCCGCGGGCCTAGCTGCTCCGCGCGCCCGCTGAGCGGCCCCACGTTGAGGGCTCACGGGTAGGGCGGCGTCAGCCCGGCGTTCCTCGATGAGCGTCAGCACCCTCGCGACCTCGCGCCGAATTTCGCCGAGCCGCGCCGAGTTGTCCTGCTTTCCAAGCGCCAACTGGAAGCGCAGGTGGAACGTCTCCTCCTTGGCCTCGACAAGGTGGTGCGCAAGTTCATCATCGTTCAGCTCTCTGAGCGCACTTGGGCGGGTCATCTATACCTCGACCTCTTCCTGATGAGCGCGAGTCACAAATCGCGCCTTTATCGGCAACTTCTGGATGGCTCGTTCCATCGCGGAACGCGCCAGGGTCTCAGTGACGCCAGCTAGTTCGAACATGATCCGTCCGGGCTTTATCACCGCGACCCAAAACTCGGGGTTGCCCTTGCCCGAACCCATGCGGGTCTCGGCCGGCTTGGCCGTGACGGGCTTATCTGGGAACACGCGGATCCACACCTTGCCGCCGCGGCGAACGTGGCGGGTCATTGCGATACGGGCTGCCTCAATTTGGCGGGCACTGATCCAGCCGGGTTCGAGAGCCTGCACCCCGTAATCGCCAAAAGTGATCTCAGTGCCACCTTTGGCGAGACCGCTCATCCGGCCACGCTGCTGTTTGCGGTGCTTTACCTTTCGCGGCATCAACATGGCTGCTAATCCCTCGGGAAGTGGGGGGTCTCGTGGTGGTCGCCCCGTGTGCGACGCTCGATCTCTTCTTCTTCCTGGAGCAGCCGTTCGAGCTCGGGGTCGACAGGCACGATCTCTCGTTCGGCAACGGCGGCCGGCTCCAGTTGCGAAGGGCTCGTCGCAGCAGGAACAGCGCCCGGCTCGCCCATCTCGGGCCGACGGCGGCCGCCACCGGCGCTCACGACGCGGCGCGGGCCACCGAGACCGGAGGCCTCGCCGACCGCCATGGCAGCCTCTCGGGTGATCTTGTCCTCCGTGGAGGTCTTGTACGGAAGGATGTCGCCCTTGTAGATCCAGACCTTGACGCCGATCCGGCCATAGGTCGTCTTGGCTTCGCGGAACCCGTAGTCGATATCCGCCCGCAGCGTGTGCAAGGGAACGCGCCCTTCCCTGTAGGACTCACGCCGCGACATCTCGGCACCGCCAAGGCGCCCGGAGCACTGCACGCGCACGCCCATAGCCCCAGCTTTTTGAACGGTCTGGACGGTGCGCTTCATTGCCCGCCTGAAGCTAACCCTGCCGGCCAGCTGGTCGGCGATGCCCTGGGCCATCAACGCGGCATCGAGCTCGGGCTGCTTGATCTCCTGGATGTTCAGCTGCACCTTGGGGTTCTTGGTTATCTCGGCAAGCTTCGTTCGAAGCCTGTCTGCCTCGGTGCCGCGACGGCCGATCACGATGCCGGGGCGGGCGGTGTGGACGTCGATGCGCAGCCGGTCGCGCGTGCGCTCTATTTCCACACGGCTGACCGCAGCCCGCTCGAGCTCCTTGTTGAGGTACTCACGAATATGAATGTCCTCTATTAGGTATTCCTGGTACTCGCGGTCGGTGAACCACCTCGACTTCCAGTCGGTGGTAGTTCCCAGCCGGAACCCGTACGGGTTTACCTTCTGACCCATTAGCTGTCCTTCTCTTGCTCGCCGCCGCGACTGTCTGTCGGATCCGCACCTTCGGCCTGTCCTGCAACCTCGGCTGTCCCGGCGTCGGGGGCTTCAACCTGTTCATCGGTAGCGACCTCGGCCGCCGGAGCGTCCTCTTCGGCACTGCCCGCATCTTCGGTAACAGCAGGGTCTTCGGCAACGGCCGCGTCTTCGGCGCCAGCCGCTTCTTCTGTAATAGCAGCGTCTTCGGCAACGGCCGCGTCCTCGGTACCGGCGGTCTCTTCGGGTGCCGGAAAGGCCTCCGGATGCCGCCGCTCTCGACGGCTCTGTCCCTCGGCGCTCTCTGCGCTGGCCCGGCGGGTGGCCTCGACACGGCGTGACCGCATCGCAAGGTTTTCGGCGCGCCTGCGAGCCTGGAGCCGCTCGAGGCGGTCCTCCGGCAAACGGCTCACGATGATCGTGACATGCGCAGAACGCTTACGGATCCGCGTTGCCCGACCGCGCGCCCGCGGACGCCAGCGCTTTTGGGTCGGGCCCTCGTCCACGTAACATGCCGATACGAACAGCTCATCGGCCTGCTGGCCGTCGTTGTTGACGGCGTTGGCCACGGCCGATTGGAGCACCTTCGCGACGATCGTGGCAGAGCTCCGCTCGAGGAACCGGAGGAGGTCCAATGCCTCATGGACAGGCTTGTTACGGATCGCGTCGATGACCTGGCGAAGCTTGTACGGACTGACCAGGGCGTAGTGGAGTACCGCCCGCGTGCCCTCGCGTTCGTTGGTCTTAGGCCCTGGCATTTAGCGCTTCGCCTGCCGTTCTTGGCCCGCGTGGTAGCGGAACGTCCGCGTGGGGGCGAACTCTCCGAGCTTGTGGCCCACCATCGACTCGGTGACGTATACGGGCACGTGCTTGCGCCCGTCGTGAACGGCGATCGTGTGGCCCACCATGTCGGGGATGATCGTCGACCGGCGTGACCAGGTCTTGATGACCCTTTTTTCGTTCCGCCCGTTCAGGTCGTCCACCTTGCGGAGCAGGTGGCCGTCCACGAAGGGCCCTTTCTTGAGGCTTCGGGGCATCGTGTTACCTCCTGGCGCCGCGACCACGGCGGCGGCGGATAATCAAGCGTTCGGAAGGTCGGTGAGAACGGCGGGTGCGTCCTTCGGGCTGGCCCCAAGGCGAAACGGGGTGCCGCCCGCCGGACGACTTGCCTTCGCCACCACCGAGCGGGTGGTCCACTGGGTTCATGGCGACGCCACGGGATTGCGGGCGCACGCCCTTCCAGCGGTTACGGCCCGCCTTACCGATCTTTATTAGCTCTGCCTCGGCGTTGCCAACCTCGCCGATGGTCGCTCTGCAGTCGATCGGGACCCGGCGCATTTCGGTTGAGGGGAGCCGAAGCGTGGCGAAATCGCCTTCTTTGGCGACGAGCTGGACACTGGAACCGGCGCTGCGGGCGAGCTTGCCACCGCCACCGGGTTTCAGCTCGACGTTGTGGACCACCGAGCCAACCGGGATGAAACGCATCGGCATGGCGTTGCCGGGGCGGATTTCTGAGCCCTGACCGCTGCGAAGTACGTCGCCTACTGCCAGGCGCGCCGGGGCGAGTATGTAGCGCTTCTCGCCGTCGTGGTAGTTCAGAAGCGCGATACGGGCGTTGCGATTTGGGTCGTACTCGATCGAGGCGACGGTCGCGGGCACCCCGTCCTTGGCGCGCTTGAAGTCCACAATGCGGTACTGCTGTTTGTGGCCGCTGCCCCGGTGACGAGCGGTCATGCGCCCGTAGGAGTTCCGCCCGCCCGTGCTTGGCTTGGGTACGGTCAGGGACCGCTCGGGCCGGTCAGTCGTCAGCTCAGTGAACGCCGAAACGGTCTGGAACCGGCGACCGGCGCTGGTGGGTTTGCGGGAACGCAGCATCAGTACCCTCAGCTCGTCTCGAACAATGGGATTGTCTGCCCAGGAGCGAGCGTCACGATTGCCCGCTTCGTATCAGGCTGCTTGCCGTAAGTCGCCTTCTTGCGGTTGCGCTTGCGCTTACCTGGCCGGTTCAAAGTATTGACGTTGGAGACCTTGACATTGAAAACATGCTCTATTGATCTGCGGATCTCGATCTTGTTGGTAGAAGTCGGCACTATGAAGATGTAGACGCCCTTTTCGCTGAGCGCGTAAGACTTTTCGGACACGACAGGACGGACGATCACGTCACGGGGATCTTCCATCAGGCCTCCTCGCCGGCATCTGGTGCTTCGTCGTCCTCGAGAGCACCGGCCTCAGCCTGCGCTGGCTGAGATGGAGTAGCGGTGGCCGTCTCGGCTGGAGCTGGGGTGGCCGCCTCGGCAGGAGCTGCGGTGGCCGTGTCGGCAGGAGCTGGCGCCGCTTCCGCCGTCGTCCGTTTGGTGGCCCTGCTCTCAGCTTGCTTGGCCTCAGGCTCGCTTGTTGTCTCAGGCTCGCTTGTTGCCTCGGGCCCGGCCGTTGCCTCAGCCCCGGCTGTTGCCTCAGGCTCGGCTGTTGCCGCCGGCTTTACCTTTGGCTCCGCTTTGGCCTTCGGCTCTGCTTTGGCCTTTAGCGCAGCGGGTGGCGCCTCCCCCCAGGCATTGTTGCCCGGAAGAGTATTGCGGGTGAACACAACCCAGTCTGAGCACAGTACGTCGTAGGCAGCGAGCTCGCCGACGAGGATCAGGTCGACCTCGGGAAGGTTCCGGAAGGACTTGTAGGCCCGTTCGTCGTCGCGCGACAGCACTATGAGTGCTTTGCCGTTAAAACCCAGCGTCGAAAGAGCCGCCTGAGCGTCCTTGGTGCTCGGGACCTCCCAGTCCCATGCCTCGACGACGGCGACCTGCCCGGAGCTCGCACGGTCAGAAAGAGCCCCCTTGAGGGCCAGCTGGACCATCTTTCGGGGAGTGCGCTGACGGTAGCTGCGCGGCTTGGGCCCTAGGGCGACGCCGCCGCCCGCATAATGAGGCGAACGCGTGCTGCCTTGGCGGGCTCGGCCGGTCCCCTTTTGCTTGAACGGCTTGGCGCCACCGCCGGATACCTCGGCCCTGGTCTTGGTGCTCTGCGTACCCCTTCGGGCGGCCGCTAACTGTGCCAGTACCACCTGGTGCATGAGAGGCACGTTCGGCTGTACAGCGAAGAGCTCCGGGTCGAGCTCCACGGTGCCCGTAACGGTCCCGTCTTGCGAGCGGACCTCGACTGCGGCGGTCATTTCGACCCCTTGACAGCGTCCCGGATCATCACGAGACCCCCCCTCGGGCCAGGGACCGCTCCCTTGAGGAGGAGCAGGTTGCGCTCGGCGTCTGCCGAGACCACCTCGAGGTTGAGGGTGGTAACCCGCTCATTCCCTAGGCGCCCCGCCATCCGAGTGCCCTTGAAGACGCGCGCTGGTGTTGCGCAGGCACCTACGGAGCCGGGGGCTCTGTGGTGCTTATGGTTACCGTGGCTGGCCCCCTGCCCCTTGAAATTGTGCCGTTCCATGGCGCCGGCGAAACCCCTGCCCTTGCTGGTAGCGGTGACATCGACCTTGTCCCCGGCCGAATAGATATCCACACC
This sequence comes from Acidimicrobiales bacterium, assembly GCA_035509995.1. Lineage (GTDB taxonomy): Bacteria > Actinomycetota > Acidimicrobiia > Acidimicrobiales > Palsa-688 > Fen-671. The sequence continues at coordinate 8,406 of DATKHZ010000341.1, forward strand.
CAGCTCCTGGCCGACGGCGTACGAAGAGATGTCGTCGACCCTGAGCTCCACCAAAGCTCGCCCCGGGTCCACCCTCGCCTTCGCATAGTGGCCGGTCAGAGGCTTGTTGACCGAGCTAGGCCGCCTGGAGCCGTAGGTGACTTGGAGCGCGGAATAGCCATCGGAGTCGTCGGTCTTAACTTGGACAACGCGGACCGGCGTCACTCGCACAACCGTGACCGCGACGGAGCGTTGGCTCTCGTCCCAGATCTGGGTCATACCGACTTTTTCGCCGACAATCGCTCTTTTTGGGGCCTTCGCGGGCATTCCTCGTCCTCTTACGCGGCACGCTCCGCTCGGGTTAACCCCGGGCGGAGCTCGTTTCACGTTGTGCCATGGCGTCCCCGCTGCCAACGACAGGCGGGCGACCACGGACGTCTGTTAGACGGCTCGGCCAGTATAGCCAGCCTCACGCACTGTGCAAACCGCGGCTGCCCGTCCCGATTACCGCTTAACTGGCAACACCGCTTAACTAGCGTTAGCTAGCGGCCCCGTGGACGTAGCGGTCCCACCATGGGGTCAAGTCCCGACCGCACCAGCTCTCCAGGTGGACGGCTAGTTCGCTCGTGTTGCCGGGACCTCCTGAATG
>DATKHZ010000342.1:0-3295 GCA_035509995.1 Acidimicrobiales bacterium
AGATCTCCGTCACGGCAGCGGAAGGCAGTGGCTACTGGGAGCAGTACGGGTATGACCTGAACGCCTGGATCGGGCGCAGCAATGGCCGCGACGACTCGCCGATCTCCTAGCAAGGCGCGTAGCAGCAGCGAGCTGCTCCGCTTCGACTGGGTAGAACGCGCCGCCCACTGGTTGACGGCGATCGCCTTTATCATCTTGATCTTCACGGGTGCCGCGCTCTACGTCCCGGCACTGGTCGGCTTTGTTGGCCGGAGGGTGCTGGTCGTGCGCATCCATGTCGATGCGGGGCTCGCACTGCCTCTGCCTCTAATCATCAGTCTCGCGGGTTCTTGGGGCAAAGGCCTACGGGCCGACCTGAAGCGGCTAAACCGCTGGAGCTCGGACGACAAAGAATGGCTGAGGCGGAGCGTCCACTGGGAGCCGACAAGCAAGCTGGCGGTAGGAAAGTTCAATGCCGGCCAGAAGCTGAACGCCGCAATTGTCGGCGGCACGATCATCGTCATGCTCATGACGGGCTCGGTCATGCACTGGCCCTACTACTTCGCACTTTCTTGGCGGACGGGTGCCACCTTCATCCACGACATCGTGGCCCTTGCCTTCTTTGTAGTCGTAGTCGGCCATATCGGCATGGCTCTCACTCATCCCCCTGCACTGCGTTCCATTTTCACCGGCAGGATCAGCCGGGCCTGGGCCAAGCGCCACGCACCCGTTTGGCTCGAAGAGATCGACGAGGCACCCGCCAAAGTTTCTAAGTGAGCTGAGGCAGGCGTTTTCTAGCCGACCCGTACGTGGGGCGGGGGTCGCCCGTCTGGTGGCTGTGCGAACGAAATTCGTCACTCAGGGGCACGGTCCGCCCCCCATCCCCGGGTGTCCTGGCGTCAACACGTGACGAATGGATGCGGCCTGCACCGAAAACCGCAAAACGTGGCTCCGCGATTGCCCGATCGGTCACCGCCGAGCCGATTTCTTTGCACCAGCCTCAGTGATGTGCACTTTTCGGAACCGGATCGGTCACCTCCGTGAAAAAGTCGGCGGCCGAAGGTAACAAACAGCGGGCATCAGAGGGCATCTTCGGCGCGGGGCCGAAACCGCAACGCCTGGTGACTGTGAGAATTCGCTGGCGAACGAAATTGGTCACTCAGGGGCACGGTCCGCCCCATAATGATCGGTCTGCGCAGCCAAGCGGTCCTCAAATCTGTCGAGGGCGAGGGTTTGGGGCTAGGCGTGAGCGGTACCTTGGCGCTCGAACGCCATTGCTCGCTGGAGAGCCGCGGCCCGCAGTGGCTCGGGAATCTCGAGCGGGCCGCCGAGGCTGCCGGCGTTGATGCCGGCCTGCGCCGCTTCCTCGACGATCCCGCCAACAAGGATGGCCAGCTCGGGGGTCCGGTGGAACACCAGGACCCCGTGGTTGGAGAGCAAGAGCGCCGGGACACCAGGGGTAATCGCGGCCCGGATGTGGGCAACAGCTTCGTCAGAGCCCCGCGGCCCGTAACGGGCCAACGGCACCCCGCTTGCCAGCCCGAACATCGCCAGTGCTTCCACCCAGCAACCTATCGGGCGGTTGGCTACGGCATAGGCCGTTGCGTACGGCGAATGAGTGTGCAGCACGCAGCCCACATCGGCGCTGTCCGCGTACATCGCCGTATGCATGGCGACCACGGCACCCTGGATCGGCGGCAGGTTACCTTCCAGCAGCCTCCCATCCAGGCCTATCCGCACCACAGCGGACGAAGCATGGTTCCTCAGCGATGGGCCAGCAGTGAAGTACATCTCTTCCGCTCCGGGCACCCGGATGCTCACGTTGCCGTGCCCGTTGGCGGAGATCGCCCCGCTGGCCACCACCCGTTGGGCTACATCGATCACCTGGTCCACCAGGTCCTTGTCCATGAACCCTCCATTTCCGGCCGCTGATGACGACAGCGCGCAAGACTAGTGCCCTTCACGCCCGTTCCAGATAGGCGGGCTCCGGTAAGCGGCGGCTTGGGGAGCAGGTACTGCTCTACAGACGCCGCGTTGCCAGATAACCACGGACGTACTTGTCTACCCCGTCCTCGAGGGTATGGAACTTCCCGGCATAGCCCGCGGCTCGGAGCTTGGCGGTATCGGCCTCGGTGAAGTACTGGTATTTGTCCCTCAGGGGCACCGGCATGTCCACGAACTCGATAGCGGGCGCGAGGCCCAGGCTCGCGAACACCGCTGTGCCGAGGTCGAGCCAGGTCCTAGCAGTCCCCGTACCGCAATTGAGGAGCCCAGAAGCAGTGTCCTCCCTTAGGAAATGAAGCGTGACATCAACGGCATCGTCCACGAAAATGAAATCGCGCCGTTGCTCGCCGTCGGAGGTACCTTCCCGGTACGACTTGAACAGCGAGAGTTTTCCGCTCTTGCGGATCTCGTCGTACGCCTTTGCTACAACCGAACGCATGTCGCCCTTGTGGTCCTCATAAGGCCCGAAAACATTGAAGTACTTCAGGCCCACGATCTGGTCGAACAACCCGTTGCGCAGCGCCCAGAGGTCAAAGACGTGTTTGGAGTAACCGTACATGTTGAGTGGTGCGAGGCGTTCCGTGACCGCGTCCTGGTCGCTGAAGCCGGAAGATCCATCACCGTATGTCGCCGCGCTGGAGGCATATATGAACCGAATGGAATTATCCAAAGCCCACTGGCACAGCCGGCGGGTATAGCGATAGTTGTTCCGCATGAGGTACTCGGCATCGGCTTCGGTCGTCGAGCTGCATGCGCCCAGGTGGATGATCCCGCTGACCGAACCTGGTCCACGACCGCGCAGCCAATCCCAGAGATCCTCGGGCGCTACCATGTCCTCGAAGCGCAACCCGACAAGGTTCCTCCATTTTTCGTCGGTACCCAAGCTGTCCACGAGCACTATGTCCGACGAACCTCGCCGGTTGACCTCCGCGACCAGGTTGCGCCCGATAAAGCCGGCCGCCCCAGTCACCATCAGGAGCGATGTCATGGCTCATTCCCACTGGGCGGCGGGCCGTAGGCAGCAACGATGCGCTCGATCGTGCCTGTCGTCGACTGTCCCTCGACCATGTCCGCCAGGACAACCTTTCCCCCGTGGGCTTCGACTACGTCGCGACCGCTCACGTAGTGCGCCCAATCGCTCCCTTTGACAAGGACATCGGGCAAGATCGCAGCGATGATCGGACGTGGCTCGTCATCGTCGAAAACCACCACGTAGTCGACGGTGCGAAGGCTCAGTAGGACACGCGCCCTGTCCTGTTGGGAATTGATCGGTCTTTTCGGGCCTTTGTTCCGGCGCACGGACGCGTCACTG
>DATKHZ010000343.1:0-8604 GCA_035509995.1 Acidimicrobiales bacterium
CGTGTACGAGCCCAGGAAGTTGATGTCTATCCCGACATGGCCTAAGAGCTCGTCGAGAAACCCGAGCTTTGCCGTGAATATCAACGAAAAGATCAAAGACGTCGCAGCGATCGCGGCCATGTATGGGGCGAGAAGGATGGCACGGAACAGCGTTTTGCCCTTAAGCCAGACCATATTGACCAACAGGGCGAGGCACATGGCAACGATAAATAGGATAACAATATGGCCCAGCCAAAGGACAACGGTGTTCTCTACACTGGTCCAGAATTCGGAGTCTCCGAACAGCTCAGAGAAATTCTGCCATCCCACGTACAGCTTAGGTCCGAGCCCGTTCCAGCTATAGAAGGCCAGGTAGACGCTGTAGCCGATGGGAAAGAGACTAAATGCTGCAAACAGGATATAGAAAGGCGCTATGAACCCGTATGCGGATCGCGCCCGCCAGATACGGTGCGCGATGCTGGGTTGGGCACGCGAGGTCGGCTGGGAAGCCGATGGACCTTCAATCAGAGTAGACACTGCCGTGAGGGGTAAAACCTCCCCGACCGATCCAGCGTCGAGGTGCTGACACCGGGCTCCTACTGAAATGGCCCCGCCGCTGGCGGCGAAACCGGCTCGCGTGTGACGCAATTGGAGCGACCTGGTCGTCGCTGAGCCGACGTTCACATGGCGTCGGACCGCAGACGGCCAGGTCTACCCGGGCTTGTCGATCGAAGCACCTCTGGGTCTTCACGGCCCTGGGCCCATGCGAACATGGTCGCACCCTTACCTGTAAGTCAGTGGAGACGATCGGTTTTCGCACAGCAGTGAACTAGGCTACAGGGATCTTCTGTTGCACTATCGTCGACCAGGCATACGAAATTGCATCCGGCACAGACGTCCCGCTGATGGCCTTGGATAGCGCCGTGCTCAGGATCGCGGTGACCTGAGCGTAGCTTGGTGACCCAGTTTCCTCGTACGCTCCATGTTGCACAGTAATGTCGACGGCACCCGGGTCTTGGCCCCCGTAGTAAGGCAACGCCGAGTGGTACCCAACCTTGTACTCCACCGGGTACCAGCAGGGCTCGCTGGAATACGCCGTGAAGAGCTTCGGGGTGATTGCGTGGTCGTAGAAGCTCTTCTGCATAAACTGCCAGTTGAGGTCCATGTCTGCGTTCGGCGTGTCAAGGGCCACCACTACGCCGGCGCCGTAGAGAGCTTTCCGGTTACCACCGCCGTTGAACGCGGGCATTTCACCTACCCGCCAATCGCCGGATCCCTGCGGTACGTTCTCCCGCAGTTCCTGGTCCATCCAGTTCGGGAGGAGCACAGTCGCGATCAGGCCGTCGCCTAGCGCTTGGAACCAACTGGCCTGGTATTGGTTCATGCTCAAGCTAAGCGGCTGCTGGGCCAGCTCGACCTGCAGCTCAAAGGAGTTCTTGAACTTATCACTGTTGCGAAAGTCCGACACGGCGCCGGTCTTGTTGAACAGCGTTCCACCGAGTTGGGTAAGGAACCACGTAGCGTACGAAGGGCTCGTGTCGGTGGTGTTCAAGTACCGCTGCTTGCCATCCGAGAACTTGTACGCCGCCAACGTCTTGCCAGCAGCAATGTACTGGTCGTATGTGTCCAGGCTTGCACCGTCGATGCCGGCTTCGCTCAATACCTTGTGGTTGTACCAATAGAGCACGGTGTTCGGTCGCCAAGGGCAAGCCATGATCTTGCCGTCGACGGTTACCGCGTCAAGCACAGCGCTCGAGATCTGAGACGTGTACGGCTTCAGGTATGAGGTGAGGTCCATCAGGGTCCCCGCTGTCGCGAGGTACCCGATGTCAGTCCAGGCCACCTCGCAGACATTCGGCAACGAACTATAGTCATGGCCCACAAAGCCGGTCGTTATCTGCTCACGCAGTTGGGTAGAACCGGCCGCCTCGTGACTGACGAACGGGACCTTCCGGTACTCCGGCAGAGCCGCTTGCATCATCTGATATCCCGACTGGTAGAGCTTGTAGTTCCCCCAGGTCGAGAATACGAAGTCGGAAGGCGCCCTCGCTGAGTCGGCGAAGAGGCTAGGCCTACGGCCAAGCCCGCTCGCACTCGCTACGCCCCCGAGGCCGGAGCCGAAAAGAGCGGCTCCGGCCGCAGCACCGAGCCCGGTTCCGAGGAGCCTTCGCCTACTGAGGGGACGGGAGAGGAACCCTTCATTTCCATTACCTTCCGCGGCTCCAATCCCGTTATGAGTTGATGACTGTTCCATTTATTACTCCTCACTTTTCCTAAGTGTTGGTTGCGTAATGGTCTGATATTTTGCTTGTCTAGTGCGAGCCTGTGGACGTGCGAGGCACGTGTCAGCGCGCTACGGTCGGCGGACTGGCGGATCTATTTGGGCAGTGAGAGACCTCATCAATCGTGCTGGGGACGTCGCAACCCGGACCTGCGATCCTCCGGCGCGGCCAACTCATTCTCGCTCCCATATCACTCCCCTCAGCTAACGACAAGGTCAACCCGAAGCACGTCTCGACCAGTGATCCGGGGCTACCTTTTCTATTCACTTCCATTGACAGAATGTAGGGGTCTCTCGTGCACGAAATCGGTTTCGTATACGCCAGACTAGCACGAGTGGATTACTGGGTCAAGCGGCTGGTGACGGTTTCTATTCCTTCATTTTCGGCTGAGCGAAATCGCCTTTGTGGCCTTGCTTCATCGGCCGGCATCGATGGCGCTCACGAGGAGCGTTGCAAGGGGAGCCTCTTATAGTCTTGCCAACCCGATATGCGAGCCCGGCACGGGCTCGTCGTTACGCCCCGCGGTCCAAGCCGCCGAGGCACCGACGCCTGCTCTCCCGAGCACAAGATCGGGTGCTGTGCCGCCGCCGGTAATAATGCTCTACTCAACTTTCGCATGAGAGCCAAGTCTTTCCGAACGGGGCGCATGGGCCCGGGTCAGTGCACTTCAGTCATTCCCACTCCGATCTCGCGTTTAGCTGACCCGGGCGGAACCGGCATGAGGCGTAGCCGATCTGCTCGATCCGGTTGTCCAAGCGAGTGTCCTCGCCGACGATCGGTGACGACCCATTGAACCACAGACGCCATTCGTGCCCCTCAACAACTACAAACGGCTTATAAACGTTGATCGAGTCGAACTCTCCGGTCGAGCCATGCGTCAGGACCGGGTTGTGGGCGTTTCGTTGCCAGCTGATCCCGTCTGCGGACCGCGCGATCCCAATAGCGGAGCCTTCGAAACCATTAGAGAAACCGATGTAAGCGATATAAAGCCATTGACCGTCGCGGAATACATGCCCTCCCGCGACCCGGTCGCCCTCCCAAGACCCGTGCACCCCCGGTCGAAGTACCGGCTCGTCCCGTACCCGCCTCCACGAAATGCCGTCGGTACTGGTCGCGGAGCCAATCGCGTCCGGCTCGTAGCGTTCGCCGCCGCTGTACCACATGTTGTAGGTGCCGTCGTCACCGCGCAACACTGACGGGCACATTAGTGCTGCCTTCTCCCAGGACAAGCTCGGGCTAAGGACGACACCGTCGCGTTGCCAGGTCACACCATCGATGCTGGTGGCGCGCGCGATGACTACGCGGTCCTCGCCGTGCGCCGCGTACCACATCGTGAGGTGATCACCCTCGGCGAGGACGAAAGGACGAGTGACCTCGAGCTGCTCAGCGGGGTCTTTTGGGTTGGGCCCGAGAACGATTTCGTTCCTAACCTCCCAACTCAAGCCGTCAGCGCTCTCGGCATAGCCGATGCCGTGCTTACGCCGCCACGAGAACCACATGCGGTGACGGCCGTCGACCACGTCCACCGACATGTCAAAGCAGGTGCCCAGGCTGCCGCCGAGAACCGGGTTGCCGGCGTACTGCACCCACTGGCCGGTTCGGTCTGCCTCAGGCGACCCGCTCACAGGGCTTCCTTGACAACAGCGCGACAAAAGGCGCGGACTGCCGGCCATTGGTGGCTCAACGTGTCGTCGACAAAGGGCAGCGAGGGCACGAAGCCGTTGCGCCGGAGCGGTCTGGCATGGCGGTTCGTGCCGCCCTCGTGCACGCCGGTGCTGCCGGCGCCAGGAGCTCCTTCGTTCAGGTGGCCGAGCACCCGGGAGTAGCGGGTGGGCAGATCGTCAAAGCGGGGCGGGTCTGTCATGTCGACCCAGGTCTGGTTCATCGGGAAAACCCTTAGCAATGCGTCGTACCACCCCTCACCGCAGACGAGGAGGCCCGGGTGACGGCGGTGGAGCGCGTCCACCAAGTCACGGTAACCCTCGTAGACGTCGTGGCGCGGGTCGTCGAACCAGCAGGCGCTGGTGTCAAGGAAGACTCCTTCTATCCCATAACGCTCGACCACCTCGCTCACCTGGTCGACAAGGTGACGTTGGAAGTTCGGCTCTCCCGGGTTGAGGAAGACCTGCTCATCCTCGCCGGCGCGGTCGTTGTCCCAGTCCGGTTTGTTGACGAGTTCGACATAGAGGTCGGAGGGGCTTCGGAAAGCCGCTTCGTCCCAGCGCGGGTACCGACGCACGTTGGCGCCGTTGGCGCCGAACATCGGCATCAGATGGGCACCGAGGCGACGAGCGGTCTCGACCAGCCGCCCGAACGCGGATTTGCCGCCTAGGTCCTCCCCCGGCCCGTAGGCGGGGTACTGCCAGTAATAGCGGCCTTCCCAGCCAGGCAGATATGCGAGGACCCTGTCGCCCGGCACCTCTTCGCAGACCCTTTCGAGGATCTCCGCCATCTGGTCGAAAGTGTTGAACACGAAGCCGGTCCAGTGCTGGCCGTGCAGGGTCAACACCAGGTCGAGCTGGTCAGCCCATCCGGGGACGTCGCGACGTTCCTCCCATCTGGGTAAGCCGTACGCGGTCTCGAGCCACGCAAGATGCTCGTCGAAGTCGCCCCTGACCTCTACCTCGTCGGTGCACGCCCGAAGGCGGATCTCAGGCGACTCGAACTTGCTACTGCGAGAGTTCGCGGCAGACGCGCAGACAATTTCAACGACTTCCCCGTTGTGCCAATGGGGCCGGTATGCGTAGAACCGCTTAGCGCGAACCGAATCGTCGCGGACACTGATCGTACAGGCCGGTCCCTCGCCGGCACAGATCCAGGGCGTCTGCCAGCCATCGCCAACGGACGCCCAGGGGTAGCCCAACAAGAGCGGCGACTCCGACGTCGACCTCAGCGTCTTAGTCGCCGGGGTGGTCGGCGTCCACCAGCCAGCACTGCTCAGCTCCGCCGGAAGGTTGCGCAGAAGCAGTTTCGTGCTCTTTACCGTTTCGTTCGTGCTAACCGCAATTGCCCAGGACACGGCACCGTCCCCGGCGAGACGAACGTCGACGACCACGGTGCCCGAGGCACGTTTTTGCCCGCCAAGCAGCTGCAGCCCCGAAGCAACCAACCGCTCGCCGTTGCGTTCTGCCCTATCTGCGTCTATGCCATAGACATTCTCGCTAGTGAAGATCTCGAGGGCCCACTCGCCGTCCACTAGACCAGGGACACCGAACCACGGGTGCGCCGGGTCGAAGCTGAGGTTGTTCACGTTCATGAGTTACCGCAAGTCGACAGGGACCGTCCTATGAGCGAAATCGTTTGCATCACGGTTGGTCTATCACCCCCTGTCGGCCGCTGTCAAGCGTTCATGACCAGGAGATCCGCAGATGAAGCGGCGCGTCAAGAGCAGTCACGATCGTTTTAGTACTAACGTCGAATCGGTGAAGACCACCGCCAAACCGCCCGCCTCTAGGCTGCCGCCCATCGTTGTCTCACCACGCAAGGTGGTCGACGCGAGATGACCACCGGTAACAGCGTGACCCTCAGGGACCTCGCCCGAGTGGTCGGTGTCGCGCCGAGCACCGTGTCAAAGGCACTGAACGGGTCCGAAGAAGTGAGCGAACCAACGCGAGCCCGCATCGCTGCTGTCGCTGCCCGGCTCGGGTACCGGCCAAATGCCATCGCACGTAGCCTCCGAGTGCGCCGCACACGGACGCTCGGAGTCATCACGAACGATCTGGAAGGGGCGTTTACTACAGCAATGGTGCATGGCGTCACCGACGTCGCGAGCGACCACAGCTTCGGTGTCTTCCTCTGCAACAGTTATGGCGGCGTCGCGAAAGAGCGACAGCACATCGAGCTTCTCCTCGACAAACAAGTGGACGGGATCATCCTCACCAGCTTCAAGGTGGAGCAACGCGGCGCGCCCGCCGCAGCAACTGGGAACGTGCCCCTCGTCTACCTCTACTCATATACGTTCGCCACTGAATCGCCCTGCATCCTCCCCGACGACGAGGGTGGCGCTCGTCTTGCAACGGAGCACCTGCTGTCTCTCGGCCGGCGCCGCGTGGCCTTCATCAACGGACCGCCGAGCTATGAGGCAACTCATCTCCGCCTCGCGGGGTTTGAACAGAGCCTTCGTGACGCAGGGCTATACGACCCCGCCCTTGTTCGCACCGCACCGGACTGGAACCAGGACTCCGGCTTCACCCTGGCCCAGAGCCTGATGGGGCAGGGCCATCCGCCCGATGCGATCGTGTGTGCGAACGACGACCTCGCCGCCGGCGCGATCCTCGGGCTTTCCGAGCTCAACCTTCATGTTCCGAGCGACATCGCCCTCGTCGGGTTCGACGACAGACCATTTGCTGCGCATCTCCCGGTCCCTCTCACCACAATCGCACTCCCACTAGTTGAAATGGGGGTCCACGCGGCTCACAAACTTTTCGGCGCACTCAATGGCGAACCCGTGCACAACGAGCAGATCCGTATCCCGTGCCGGCTGATCGTTCGAGAGTCTTGCGGTGCGAGATCGTCGGCCGACCACGCCTCTAAGCCCAAATCGCACCGGGCTCGCAGAACTGTGCAGCAAGTTGCGGCTAGATAGCAGTGGCTCCGGGTTGCAGACGCTCGCTTAGGAGCCGGCCCGGCCGGCGGACCCATACAGGTGCATCAAGCGCTGGACTTCGTCGCGCATCTTGATTTTGCCCGCAACGGCGGCGTCCACGGGCTTGTGCGACCCGAGCAGGTCGTGAGGGCTCGCGTCCCGGCAGAGTGCTTCGCGCATTGCCTGCAAAAAGGCACGTTTTAGCCCTGTGCCGACGTTGATCTTGGCGACGCCGCCAGCAATTACGGCGGGAAGAGCGCCGGCTGACAGCCCGGTGCCTCCGTGAAGGACAAGCGGGACACCGGCGGCTTGGCCGACCGCACCGAGGCGGTCGAGTTGAAGGGAAGCCTCATTTCCTTCGAGAAGGTGCACATTTCCAACGGACACGGCCAGGCAGTCGACGCCGGTGGCGCGGACGAACTCGCCCGCTTCGTCTGGTTCGGTCAGGTGCGAACCGGAGGTATCGACGGTGGTGCCGGTGAAGTTGGGGAGGTGCCCCAGTTCGCCTTCTACCGCGGCACCGCGTTGGTGGGCCCAGCGGGTCAGCTCGGCCACCACCCGCCGCGCTTCACTTTCGGGCATCTCGCACGTGTCGACCATGGCCGCGCTGAAACCTGCCTCGACGCCTCTTTGTGCCTGTTCGAGTGTGTGCGTCTCGTTGAACAGCACGCTCACCGGCACCGTTGTCCTCTCGGCAGCGTGCGTCGCCATGCCGGCGAGGAACTCGATGCCACCGCCGTCGAGCCATGCACCGTCGACCATCGCGCAACCGAAGCCGAGCACGACGGGGGACCGCTCTGCCTCGGCTGCCTCGACCACGGCCTCCAATGAGTAGGAGTCCCAGGCTTCAAAGTAACCAACTGCATAACCACCCTCCCGGGCGGCGGCCAGGAGGTTGGGCAGGGGTACTGTCGGCATGAGTTTTGCCTTTCCATGCTGTTCGAGGTCGACGGTTATTCAGGGCGGCAGCTATTCGGGTATTTAGGCGGGTGCCAATGAATGGCCGACGACGAAATCCTCGGCCTGCTGGCGGGAGAAAACGCCCGCCGTGCAGCCGAGGGCCGTGCACGCCGAGGCACCGACGGCCGTGGCGAAGGCGAAGCTGCGCTCGAGCGGCCAACCCTCGACGAGCCCGCAGATGAAGCCGGCGGCAAAGGCGTCCCCCGCTCCGGAGCCGTCCACAACTTCGACCCCCGGAGCGTGCAGCTCCGCCCGGACGTCGCCGACGGCCATCAGCGCGCCGGCGGCACCTCTGGTCACCACTACCGCTCCCGCTCCGGCCGAAAGGAAAATAGCGGCCTGCTGACTGGGTTCTTCGGCTCCTGACAACACGCGGGCTTCGTCCTCGTTCGGCACGAACAGGTCGACATAGGGCAACAGGGGAGCGACATCTTCGAAGCGCACCTCCCCGCCGCTGGGCACACAAACGTCGAGCACCGTGCGTGCGCCGGCTTGGCGGGCCGATGCGAGCCGGGCGGCAAGGCTCTCAGGGTCGAGGCCCGGCAAGACAAGGTAGCCACCCACGTACAGGACGTCGCCATCGGAGAAAGCGAGGCCGTCGAGGTCGCTCGCCCGCACGGCGGCGTTGGCGCCAATTGTATGGATATACCTACGGTCCTCGCCGGGTACGTCGAGGATGACCGTCTTGGACGTCCCGAGCTGGTCGGTCCGGGCGACCCCGGTAACGTCTATTCCTTGGTCACCGAGCTGAGATTTCACAAGGTCCCCGAAAACGTCGGCGCCCACCGTCCCTCTGAC
>DATKHZ010000344.1:0-6055 GCA_035509995.1 Acidimicrobiales bacterium
CGCCGCTACGAGCTTCGTGGGCGATGAAGGCAATATCGCGTGGCGCGACGCCAGAGCGACGCCGGTAATCACGCTCGATTGCGCGAGCGGAGACCACGTCTTCGAGCGGCCGGCCGGCTACGAGCAACAGATCCACCCGTCCCTCCCTGGGAACGCCCGTCCCGCTTCGGCGGATTTCACCATCGGCGAGAAAAGCGGAGCCAATACCGGTCCCCAAGGTGATGGCGACGAGGGGCTCATCGCCGACTTCTGCGCCGAACAGCCACTCCCCCCAAAGGAACGCTTCCGCATCATTGAGGAAGGTTACCGAACCCGGTGGCCCGGGTAGGCCAACCATGAGGGCCGCGCCGACGTCGACGCCGTATAGCGCTTCAAACTTGCCGACCCCCTCAAACGCAGCGACGCCGCTTTGGTAGTCGAACGGTCCGGGGACGGCCACACCCCAAGGCTCTCCGGCGAGTACGGGCAGTTCGGTGCCGCACGCGATGATGGCCCCAAGGATCTCGGTCGCGCTCCCTCCGGGTGAGAGCGTGCGGCGGCGAACGCCGTCAACCAGCACCGCACCCCGAGCTAGGTCGACCTGGGCGGCGGTGACGTGGGTACCGCCGATCTCGAGCACCGGCACCGGGCGCGCCGTTGGCCTCAGCGTCACCGCCCGGCCACTCAACTCACGAGGGCCTTGGCCACCCTGACCGTTCCGGAACCCAGAGGACGGACCAAATAGTCCCCCACGGCGGCAGGGACCACGAGGGTTTCGGCGTAGACCAGCGAATGGGCCGCCCCGTCAGGTGTCTCGACCAGGATGCCATCGCCTTCCACCACGTTCAGGACATGGAACCGCCCGTCAGTACAGTCGTCAGCGACCGCGCTTGGTTGCACCACGAGGCGTCGGATCTCGAAGAACATCTCGGGCAACCTGCCGAGGAGCTCCTCACGCCAGCCATCACCCTGCCGAACTACCCGTGCCGGCTGTACGAGGTCCCGCTCGACGGCGGTCCCTCTGCGCTGCACGTTGAGGTTGCGGAACGCATGTTGGACGTGGACCGGCCGCAAACCACCATCGACGTTTTGCCGCAACCAGTCGTAGAAACGGAGCGAGTAAAGGTATGGGGTGGCGCTGATCTCAAGTACCACGTTGCCCTCCCCGCTGGCGTGGGGCGTACCGCCGGGGATCAAGAAGAGCTGGTGCGGGGTCGCAGGAAGGGTCGGCACGTACCTGGAAATTTCCAGCGGCATACCGTCATGATCAGCGTGTTGGGCTTCTCTTCGAAAGGCCTCGAGGTCAGCGTCTTCGAGCAAGCCCAGGAATATCGTCTGCTGTCTGCTGCCGACCATGACGTAATAAGACTCGTGCTGGGTGTACGGCCAGCCAAATACAGCTCGCATGTACTCCGGCGTGGGGTGGCAGTGCACTGAAAGATTACCCCCACCGACCGTGTCAAGGTAGTCGAAGCGGATCGGGAACGAGGAGCCGAAGACTTGGTGCACGGCGTCTCCAAGCACGGGCACGGGGTGCAGAGCCACTATGAGCTGGAAGGGCAGTTCCACCTGGGGCCCGTCGGCATTTCCGATCAGCACGCCCGCCTCCGGAGCGATCAGCTCATAGCCCAAAGACGTGTTTGGCTCGTCTGGGTTATGGCCGAGCTGTTGCTGACCCCAGTGACCACCCCACGGCGTAACGTTGAAGGTCGGCCGTGTACGAAACGGTCGCGTCGCCAAATCCGCCAGGGTCGATCGCAACGTCTTGCCATCAAGTGTGGCCGGCGCCGCGGGGTCCTGCATGTCGATCCAACGAGCGATGCGACCTGCGATCTCGTCGCGGTGACGGTCGAGCAGTGGCCAGTCGATAAAGAAAAGACGCTTCGTGGTGCCCGGTCCCGATCCGGTCGACTGACCCAGGTTGAGGCCGTTCCCCACAGTGACGGCCGTCTCCGCGTAGCGCTTGGGTAGGTCGGCGTACCAAAGAAGATCATGGGGCACGAGCGCTGCTCCAGGACCGTACACAACACAGAGCCCATCGGGGGGCACCTCGAGGTGTGACGGTTGGCGCACCAGGTCGGCCAGCCGCCCTGTCGCCAGGAAGTCGAAGTCGGGGTCGTCACGTAGCTCGTACGACGACGTCAGCTCCTGTACGCGGCGCCAGGGCAATAACCACGTCCCTGTCGGAAGAAATATCGCCTTACGGCCGAATTTCTCGAGAGCCTTCCCCAAGCCCGCCACCAGGTCGGGCCAGCCGGCAATTACCGGGCCGTCGACGGCTACCACGGACACGTCGGCGCGGACCGAGGCGGCGAGATGGTGCCACCCACTGGCGACGGGTTCTCCGCACGGAGGGTAACAAGGATTTGCCGTGTATGGCCGGGCCACCAAGCTCTTCACGGCTTATTCCCTCCTGCCGCCGGTCAACTGACTGACCTCTCGCCCGCCGACCAGCCTATCCCACACCATGTTATCGTTAGCACAGTGCCCGTCAACCCGTCAAATATCTCCCTCGTACGAGGACCGATTACCTGCCAAAGTGCGTTGTGGCTCCCGTTTTCAGTGGGATTGCAATAACCCCAGCTCCCCCAACGTGGTCGCCACATTTACCCGGCGAAATTCGTCGCCGGAACGCCGACGGCCCCTGGCGACGCCACGGTGAGAAGGGCCCCGTCCAATGCGGTGGCGCGGTCGGCCAAGCCACGGCGGGCCGAAGTCACCACCAACTTCTCCAGCCTGAGCCCGGCGAAGGTACAGCTCGAGGGTTGGGTTACCGGCAAAGGCAAATGCCCGCGGGGCTGGCCTTCCGGGCCGTAGCGTTCCAGTCGAGAACCGCCCCAGATGGCGACCCAGATGGCCCCCGTGGCGTCAACGCACAGCCCGTCTGGAACTTCGCCCTCGCGGCTGAACTCGGCAATAGTGCGGGGCGAGCTGATCTGGCCGAGATCCGCGTCAAAGTCCCACGCCCGAAGCCATCCCTGCACGCTGTCGACGAGATAAAAGATGTCGCCCTGGGGGCTCCAACCCAACCCGTTAGGCAAGGTGAGACCGCTCAATACGGTCTCTACGGCACCGCCGGGGCTCAGGACGTGCAAAGCCCCTTGCCCACTAGCGAAATCCATCTCTGTCGACCCCGCCCACAACCGTCCCGCAGGGTCGGTCTTGGCGTCGTTCATACGGTGGCCGGGTGCCAACACCTCGACACGGTCGAGCACCTCGCCGTCCGCCGTGAGGAAGCTGAACCCCCGACTGTCTGCGGTAACCAGGCCGCCTGGGCCACGCGTGACCACGGCGCCAACTGGACGACCCGCGGAAAACGTTGTCGTCTCGCCAGATTCGAGATCGGACCGGTGAACCAAGCCCGCCAACAGGTCGACCCACCACAAGGCCTGGCGCTCCCTGTCCCAGTGAGGAGCCTCTCCGACCTCTGCCCGAATGTCCCCGGCCGCGTTGGCCAGGCCCGAGGCTCCGTCGCCCATTTGTCCCTCCTCATGCCGACCTTAGTGGTTGGCACCCCAAAACCTAGCAAACACTGCTGCAATCACGTAGGACCCTGCCGACAACGAGATCCGGTAATGAGCAAGATAGAAATGCTCTACACCCTCAACCACATATCGGCTTCACTGACCATCCAGATCTCGTATTCCGTCAGCATGCGGCATCGTTCATGACTGACCCCACTCCAGCACCGCCTTGCCCGGGCCACCCTTGTCGAACACCGCCCACGCCCGGGCGGCGTCCTCGATGTCGAAGGTGCCGGTTATCAAGTGCTTTACGGAAAGGCCCCGTAGGCTTATGTCTTCCAGCATTTTCTGGAGGTCCGGGAGCGGGAACATCCACGCGCCGCGCACGTCGAGTTGTTTTTGGATCACCGTCCTCTGGAGATCTATGACGTTTTCGCTATCGCCGAAACCGAGGCACACGACACGGCCCCGCAAACCGGCCACGTCGAGGGCCAGAAGGCGGCCCCGCGCCGACCCCGAGCACTCAATTACAACATCGGCGCCATTATTCCCCAAGGCGTCTCGCAGCCGTTCGTTGACGGTTCCTTCAGCCGGGTCAAGGGCGGTGGCCACGGCGGCGTCCGTCGCGAACGCCCGGCGTGACTCGACAGGGTCCAGGCCAACGACCACTGCGCCAGACTGGCGGGCAAAGTAGGCCGCAGCCAAACCGACCGGTCCCAGACCAACGACAGCTACGGTGTCGCCGACGCCGAGGCCGGCCCGCCGTAGCGCGAAATAGCCGGCACCGGCACCGCAGGAGTAGTACGCAGCCTCAGCGAAAGTGATATTCGATGGCACCAGTACACAATCACGGCTGCGCACGACCATGCGGTCCTGCATCGCGCCCGGCAAATCGAGCCCGTAAATACCGAACTTTTGGCTACAGTTGATGTCCCACCCGCGTCGGCATTCAACGCAATCACCGCAACCGGCTATGTGATGGACAGCTACGCGGTCACCGAGGTGGAGAGCCTTCACCTGCGCACCCAAGTCGATGACTGTGCCTACGGGCTCATGCCCAGGCACGACATTGGGATCGGTCTTTAGCCCAAAAATCGGGCCGTACCTGTGCTCGGGAGCGGGACGGTAATGCATGTGGAGGTCGCTCCCGCACAAGCCGGCCGCCTGCACGGCAATGAGGACTTCCCCAGGCCCGGGGCTAGGGACGCTGATTTCCCGGATGTCGACCTTCCTGCCTCCGGGTAGGAAAACTGCACGCAAAATATAGCTCCTTTCGGCTCGCCTGAGTTAGCGGGGGACCACGTGGACCTTGATGTCGCCTGGACGCGGGTCCTGCGTCAATGCCTCGTGAGCCTCTTTCAAGTCAACGGTCCTGGTGATCAGGGGCGAGAGCGCTAGTGTTCCCGATGCCGCCAGATCCACCGCTCGCCCGTGAGTGAGCGGGTTCAGGTGCGACCCCATTATCTGGATCTCGCGGGCAAACACGTCAAAGGGGCTAATAGGCAGGGTCATCGAACTGGGGGCGGCGCCCACGATGACGACCTTCCCCCCGTGCCGGACGGCGGCGATGGCTTGCTGGAAAGTGGCTCCCACTCCAGCCGCCTCAAATGCCACGTCTACGCCCCCGGGGGCGAACCCGGCCGGGCCCGAGATCCCCTCGACCACGTCATCTTGGTCGGGGTTGAGGGTCGTACTAGCCCCCAAAGCTTCCGCCAGGGCTCGCTTCGTTGACTGGCGGGTTACGAGGACGACCTTGCCCCCGGCGAGCCGGGCCAGCTGGGCGAGCAGCTGGCCGATCACGCCGCCCCCGAGGACGGCGACCCGGTCACCCGGTCCGATGGCGGCATGGTCGGAAGCTCGCAAACAGCAGGCCAGGGGCTCACACAGCGCGCCGTACCCCACTGGCAAATCTTCGGGCAGTTCGTAGGCCTGTGGCTCCGGCACGACGGCGAAGCGGGCTAGGCCCCCATCGCGGTCGACGCCGATCGCGTGGAGCACATTGCAGTGCGAGACAAGGCCGATTCGGCAATAGCGGCACTTCATGCATGAGATGTTGGGGTCAATGGCCACCCGAGTGCCTACAGCCAACGTGGTCCCTGGCCCGGCGGCGACCACTGTCCCCTCGAACTCATGGCCCAACGTAACGGGCGGGGCCGCCGGGTACTCGCCATCGATCAGGTGGCGGTCACTGCCGCAAATTCCAGCGCGCGCTACTTCTACAGTTACCTCACCCAGGTCCGGTGCCGGTTCAGCCACCGTCCGGATGGCAACATCGCCTACACGCTCCAGCCTGATTGCTCTCATGCCAATCCCCCTATCCGTTTTCCGCGGCGTGAGCACGTCGAGCTGACGTCCGGAACATCTGCCTGCGACGGACCTGGTCGAGGCCCGCTGCCAGGATGAGGACGACCCCAGTCGCGAGGTCCTGCAACGTAGGGTCGATATTCAGCAGGATGAGCCCCGTTGCGAGAACGCTGAGCAAAAGCGAGCCGAGTGCGGCGCCCGGGATCGTTCCTAAGCCCCCGTAGATGCTCGTGCCGCCGATGATCGCGGCCGCGATAACGGTCAATTCAAGACCGGTACCGAAGTCAGGAGACCCCGCCCCCAGCCGA
>DATKHZ010000345.1:0-3075 GCA_035509995.1 Acidimicrobiales bacterium
CGCCGGCCTGGAACCTGTGAGCACCGATATGCGGCGCGCACAGAATGCGGAAAAGGCAAAGGTTGCCGCATCGAGGGCGAACGAGCCCCACGGGTGGAGGACGGCCACGGCGACGCCTCCCAGAGCCGGCCCAGCCAACTGGATGGCCCCGGGACGGACGAACTGTTCGATGGCGTTCGCTTGCGTCAGCTCGGTTTCTGGGACTAGTTGCGGCACCAGGGCTTCGAAGGCGGGAGACGCAAACGCCGTTGCCGTGCCGATGACCGCCCCGACCAGGCAGAGCTCGAAAAGGCGAGCATCTCCCTCAGCGACTAGAGCGCTCAGGACCGCGACAGCAAGAGCTCGCACGGCGTCGGCCCAGAAAAGCACGGCACGGCGGTTGAAACGATCCGAGACGGCGCCGCCGACAAGCAGGAAAGCCACCTGCGGAGCGGAAGTGGCGACGCCGATCAGGGCGAGCGCAGACGGGTGGTCCGAAATGGCGTAGGCCTGCCACGCGACTGCGACAAGAAAAATTCCGTCTCCAAGAAGCGATACGGCCATGCCGGTCCACAGGAGCCGGAAGTCCCGCCTTTTCAATGGAGCCAGCACGGGCCGACCTCGCTTATCAGGCCGGCTGCGACGCGTGCTGAAGGTCGAAACGCTGCGAAAGTTCGGTGAGAACCTGGTTCAACTGTTCTATTTCGCTGTCCTTGTTCGCAGCTGTCACCTGCACACGGAAACCCACCTGAGACTTTGGCACCAATGGGTAGGCAGCCAGCGTGACGTAGATCCCGCGTTCGAAGAGGAACCGCCCCACTGCGTCGATGTCGTCCGCCCGGCTAAGGGGCACCTCAATGACCGGGTAACCCGAGGTGTTCAGCGTCCTGAGGCCGAGGCGGCTTATCTGGTCGAGCACACGGCGCGTTTTATCAGCCAGGGAGCGACGGATTTGGTCACCCTCAGCCTCGTTCACCTTGAAGCCGGCCAGGACGGTGGCGAGCGACCCGGTCGGCGACGGCCCCGAGTACAAATAGGGAGGAGCCGCGACCTTCAGGTAGTTCTTCAACGAGGTGGGGAGCGCCAAGAACGCTGCCAGGGAAGAGTACGCCTTGGAAAACCCAGCCACGAGCACGATGTTGTCGTAGCTCTCACCAAAGAACCTGACAATACTGTTGCCGCGTCGTCCATAGGGGTGACCCGGCGTCGGGGACTCTCCTATTATTCCAAACCCGTGGGCGTCGTCGACATACAAGAGAGCGTCGTACTCCCGGCAGATCCTTGCGTAATGGGGTAAGTCCGGGGCGTTGCCGGTCATGCTGTTGACGCCGTCAACGCAGAAAATCTTCGAGATCTCGGCCGGCAAGGAACGTAACACCTCTTCGAGGTGGTCGGGGTCATTGGCCCTCACGCGGTGAAGGCTCGCGCCCGCACCCCTTGCGATCGTGGCGCCGTCGTAAATCGTTTTGTGGGCCTGCGCGTCGATCAACACTGCGCCCTGTCCGGCAAGCACCGGGATCACCGAGGTATGGACCAGGGTTATTGTGGGCAGCACGAGCGTGTCGGGCGCGCCTAGGAGCTCCGTGAGCTGCTCCTCGATGTCCAAGTAGGGACGAGGGTTCCCAAGCAGCCGGGACCAGCTGGGGTGCGTACCCCACTGCCGGACAGCCCGCTCCGATGCGGCGATGATCTCAGGGTGGAGGTCGAAACCGAGGTAGTTGCACGAGGCAAAGTCCGACAGCCAGTGGTCCCCGATCCGGATCCGGCGCCCTTGCTGTTCCTCAATGACGGCGTCCATCATCGGGTGGGATGAACGCAACCGCTCCAGGTCTGCCCATCGGCCGTCCAACCGTGCGCTCTCCGACCTGCCCGCCACCTCCCGGGTTCGAATCGCGTTCGGCGCGCTGCTGGTCACGGGGCGTCGTTCTCCTGCGCGAACTCGGAATTGTTGAGGAGCTCACCGGATGCCATAAGCGGGAGCAGGCGCTCCATGTCTTCGGGCGCCACTGGACGGGCGAAAAGGAAGCCTTGCCCGTACCGGCAGCCGAGAGCCCGGAGCCCGTCGACTTGATGTGACTTCTCGATCCCCTCTGCCACCGTGTCGAGGTTGAGCGACTTGCCGAGCTGTACGATCGCCTTTGTCAGAGCGAGCGCCTTGTCTGACTCGCCGACGTCGTCGACGAACGACTTGTCTACCTTCAAGATGTCGATCGGGAACCGCCTCAGGTAGCTGAGCGACGAGTACCCCGTGCCAAAGTCGTCGACCGCGAACCTTAGCCCCAGGTTTTTCAGGTCATGCATCCGGGAAATGACCGACTCGGCGTCATGTACGAGCACGCTCTCGGTTATCTCGAGCACCAGGCACGACGGGTCAAGGTGCGATGCCCGAAGAGCCTTGGAGACGTCTTCGAGAAGCCCTTCGTGTTGGAAGTGACGGGCTGAAATGTTGACGCTGACCCTCAGCCTGTCGGCCAGGCCGTGGTCCTGCTGCCACGCGCGCACCTTTTTGCATGCTTCGCCCAGGACCCAACGGCCGATCTGGATGATGAGGCCGGTTTCCTCCGCGAGCGCGATGAACTCCTTAGGCAGCAAAAGGCCTCTCTCGGGGTGCTCCCACCGTATGAGTGCTTCCAGAGCAATCGACTCGCCACCGTCCAAGCTGACTATCGGCTGGTAGTGGAGTACGAACTCGCCCTCATCGACGGCCCTTTGCAGATCTGCGGTCCGTTCGAGCCGATCGGTCACAGCTGACTGCAAAGCGGGTTGGTAGACCTCGTAACAGTTTTTCCCACGCGCTTTCGCCGCGTACATCGCCACGTCCGCGGCCTGCAGGATCTCGGCGGGGTCCTCGGCACCGATCTTGCTATAGGCGATACCGATGCTAGCGTGAACGTTTACGGAGCGGTCGTTGACCCATAGCGGCGGTCTCAGGTCCGTCAGGATCCGCCCAGCTGCCAGGTAAGCGTCCTCGGGGTCGTCGGTCTCCTCGAGGAGGATGGCGAACTCGTCGCCGCCAAAGCGGGCAGCGGTGTCACCGGTCCGCAACGAGCCCATCAACCGAGCAGCCACCGCCACCAGGAGCTCGTCGCCGGCACC
>DATKHZ010000346.1:0-4523 GCA_035509995.1 Acidimicrobiales bacterium
CTGGGCTCGGCAGCTACTTCACCACCGCCAGCCTGCGGCGGGACTACCCGTTGATCATGGCCCTGGTACTGATCGTCGCCGTCTTGTGGGGCGTCTGCTTCATCCTGTCAGACATTGCCTACGTGCTTGTCGACCCCAGGGTGCGGCTCGAGGGCATGTCAAGATGACCGCCGTACCGCTACCCGCCGGCCCCGTCGTAAAAGCTGCCCGAGCGAGCGGCAGCTTTTGGCACGCCGCCTGGTACCGCTATCGCCGCAACCGCCTCGCGCTGGTCGCGGGGTGTGTTGCCGTGGCGATCATGGTGGTGGGGATCCTCGCCTCCTTTATCGCCCCCTACGGCGACGCCTCCATCGACCTGACGGCCACGCTCGCCGGCGCCAGCGGGCACCACCTGCTCGGGACCGATCAGCTGGGCCGGGACACCCTGACCAGAGCGATATGGGGTGACAGGACCTCGATGACCATCGCCATCGGGGCGCCGCTGATCGGCCTCGCCATCGGCCTGCCGATCGGGGTGGTCGCGGGTTGGTTCGGCGGCGTCTTCGATTGGATAACCCTCCGGCTCTTCGAGCTGTTCACGATGGTGCCGACGATCCTCGCCGCCCTGCTGTTCATCACGGTGTTCGGAGTAAGCGTTTGGAAGCTGGCCCTGTTCATCGGCCTTACGTTGTGGGTCGGCTTCGGCCGCCTGGCCCGGGCGCAGTACATCTCCCTTCGCGACCGCGACTTCGTGCAGGCGGCCCGTGCCACCGGCGTGCCGGCGTGGCGCATCACCATCGTGCACATCCTTCCCAACGCCATCGGGCCGATCATCGTTTTCTTCGTCCAGCAGGTCCCTTTCGTGATCTTCACTGCGGCCGGTTTCAGCTTCCTCGGCCTCGGCGTCCAGGACCCGCTAGCCGACTGGGGGAAGATGATCAACGACAGTGTGTCGTACCTGCCGATCGACCCGCTCCTCGTACTCGTCCCGATCGGCTGCATCGGGCTCGCCTGCCTCAGCTTCAGCTTCCTGGGGGACGGCCTGCGCGACGCGCTGGACCCGACGTCGAGATAGGCGCCGTGAGCGATGAGCCGCGTGGGGGCGCCGGCAGTGTGCCGGCGGTAGTCCAGGGCCCCGCTTTGCTCGAGGTCAGAGACCTCCAGGTCTCGTTCAAGTTGGAGCGCAGCACGATCTACGCCGTGCAGGGGCTCAGCCTGGGGGTGCGGGCCGGGGAGCGCGTCGGCGTTGTCGGGGAGAGCGGGTCCGGCAAGAGCGTGTCGGCATTGTCGGTCATGCGGATGGTGCCTTCCCCGGGCCGGATCACCGGAGGAGAGATCGTCTTCGAAGGCCGGGATCTGCTCCGCGTGTCTCAAGGGGCCATGCGCGCCGTCCGGGGCAGCCAGATCGGCCTCATCCCACAGAACCCGCTCACGTCGCTCAACCCGGTGATCACGATCGAGTCGCACTTCCATGAGGTGCTGTCGCTCCATCTCGGCCTGAACAAACACCAAGCCAGCGAGCGCGCCGTGGACCTGCTCCGCTCGGTGGGGATCCCTGACCCGGCAAAGCGCGTCCATGAATACCCGCACCGGCTGAGCGGCGGGCAACGCCAACGGGTGATTATCGCCCTCGCCATCGCCTGCGAACCCCGGCTCCTCATCGCAGACGAGCCCACAACTGCGCTCGACGTGACGATACAGGCCCAGATCCTCGAGCTGATCGACGGCCTCGTTGAGCGTTTGGACCTTGGCGCCATCCTCATCACCCACAACCTCGGGATCGTCGCGGGCCACTGCGACCGAGTCGTCGTCATGTACGCCGGGCGGGTGATGGAGGCGGCTACGGTCCTGGACCTCTTCGACCGCCCGTCGCACCCTTACACGGTCGGCTTGCTCCGCTGCGTGCCGCGGCTAACTGCGACTAGGGAGCGGGTCTTTGCGGCCATCCCCGGGCTCCCCCCTCAGGTGACCAAGCTGACTAAGGGGTGCCCCTTCGCTCCCCGCTGTGAGCGTGCTACGGACCAGTGCCGCACCGAGACGCCACCGCTCGAGGAGATCGCGCCCGCCCACTGGACCGCGTGCTGGAACCCGGTCGAGAGCGCCGAGAAGATCGCCTCGTGAGCAACGGCCCCGTCCAAGCGGTCGAGGAGCGGGACGTCGCGCTGCCGGGGGCCCCGCTTCTCGAGGTCGACGGGCTGGTCGTGCATTACCGTGTCCGTGGCTCAGGCAAGTTCTTCCGCTCCCACGAGACCGTCCACGCCGTCGACGGGGTAAGCCTGTCGATTGCCAGCCGAGAGACGCTCGGGCTGGTCGGCGAAAGCGGGTGCGGGAAGTCGACCACCGGGCGGACCGTCCTCTATCTCGAACGGCCGACTGCCGGCATGATCCGCTTCCGGGGCCAGGATCTCTCCAAACTCGGGGCCAGCGATCTGAAGGCATTGCGCCGGCACATGCAGATCGTTTTCCAGGACCCGATAGGGGCACTCAACCCGCGCCACACCGTGGGACAGCTCATCGGCGAGCCGCTGAAGATCCACCACCTGGTGCCTCGAGGCCAGCGGCGCCAGCGGGTGCAGGAGCTGCTCGAGCTGGTCGGGCTCCCCGCAGACGCCGTTTCGCGCTTCCCGCACGAGTTCAGCGGCGGCCAGTGCCAGCGGATCGCGATCGCGCGGTCGCTCGCCGTAGAGCCAAGCCTCATCGTGCTCGACGAGCCGGTGTCCGCGCTCGATGTCTCGATCCAGGCACAGATCCTGCAGCTGCTAACTGCCCTACAGGACCGCTTGGGCCTCTCCTATCTCTTCATCGCCCACGACCTCGCCGTCGTTGGGGAGATGAGCGACCGCGTCGCAGTGATGTACCTGGGCAAGGTTGTGGAACTGGCCGACCGCGATTCTCTTTACGCTCGTCCTTATCATCCTTATACGCAGGCCCTTTTTTCGGCCGTACCGATCCCCGACCCCAGGCTCAGCCGTGCGAAACGACGTATCGTGGTTGCCGGTGAGGTACCGAGCTCGCTGGCCCCTCCGTCGGGGTGCCGGTTCCGGACCCGGTGCCCCATGGCGCAGGAGCTGTGCGGTACCGAGGAGCCACCGCTCCAGGCGGTCGCTGACGGGCACTTGGTGGCCTGCCACTTCGCTGAGGAAGCGGTGCTGAGGGACCCGTTCGGCACCCCGGTCACAGCGCTCGTCTCCGAGATGGGCAGGAGCGCCTGATCAAGCTGGCCGAGGCGCTTCGGTGCGCGCAGACAAAGTCACCAGGCCCCGATGGTCCCGTCTGTCCGCCTGCTGATCGGTAGGTATGCCCGCTCGTACGGGAACTGCTGGGCGGCGCGCTCGTCAATGTCGACCCCGAGGCCTGGCGCGTCTCCCGGCGATAGATAGCCGTCCTTGACCGACCAGCTGTGAGGGAACACTTCATTGGCTTGCGCCGGGTGGGGCGCGTACTCCTGGATGGCCACGTTGTGAGTGGCGATGTCAAAATGTGCCGCGGCGGCCATCGTCACCGGCGACAGGTCGGCCGCACCGTGGCAGCCGAGGCGTACGCCGTAGATCTCGGCAAAGGCCGCCACTTTTCGCATATGGGTTATGCCCCCGCCATGGACCACGCTCATACGCAGGAAATCGATCAGCTGCTCCCGTACGAGTTGTTCGCAGTCGTAGACGGTATTGAACACTTCGCCCACGGCGAGCGGTGTAGTGGTGTGCTGGCGGATTATCCGGTACCCCGCTTGGAGCTCGGCCGGCACGGCGTCCTCCAGCCAGAAGAGCTGGATGTCCTCGAGGCGCCGCCCCAGGCCGGCGGCTTCAATGGGGGTAAGGCGGTGATGCACATCGTGCAGCAGTTGGAGTTCCGGGCCGGTCGCTTTGCGGACAGACCCGAACAGTTCGGGTACGAACCTGAGGTACCTGGCTGTGTCCCACCCGCGCTCGACAAAAGGCAGCGTCGTGTCCTCGTCTTCTCCAGCGGCGTGGGGAGTACCGTACATTTCCTGTATTCCGGGGACGAGGCACTGCACCCTGATTGCCTTGTAGCCCTGGGCTTGTAGCTCCAGCACTTTGTCCACGGCCTCTTCCACCCGACGGCCACTGGCGTGGGAGTAGACCAGGACTCCCGTTCGCGAACGGCCACCGAGCAAGTTCCACAGGGGGGTGCCAAGCATTTTGCCCTTAATATCCCAGAGCGCGACGTCGATGGCCGCAATTGCTGCCATGGTCACCGGCCCTCGCCGCCAGTAGGCGCCCTTGTAAAGCATTTGCCAGATGTCCTCTATGTCACCCGGGTCGCGGCCGCTAATTAGGGGCAGGAGATGGTCCTCGAGGTACGACGCCACGGCCAGCTCACGGCCGTTCAGGGTGCCGTCACCGATCCCGTGCACGCCATCGGTGGTCTCGATCTTGACGGTGACGTAATTGCGTCCTGGCGAGCTGACTATTACCCGTGCATCCGCGATCTTCATGTGTGCGGCACCTGCCCAAGAATAGGGCGCAGGCGGCGATGGTGGTCGCAGGGGCCGCAGCGGGTAACCTTCCGACTGGTGCGCGCAC
>DATKHZ010000347.1:0-2799 GCA_035509995.1 Acidimicrobiales bacterium
TAGATGCCATCGTGAACGCCGCTAACACTGCACTGCTGGTCGGGGGCGGCGTTGACGCTGCGATCCACACGGCCGCCGGCAAGGTTGACCTCATGGCTGCTTGCCTCGCGTCGGGAGGATGTCGCACGGGAGACGCGAAGGCTACCCCTGGTTTTGCGCTCCCGGCTCGGTGGGTCATCCACGCTGTCGGTCCGGTCTGGCGGGGCGGGGGAGCACGCGAGCCCGAACTGCTGGCATCGTGTTACCGCCGCAGTGTCGACGTGGCGGACGGTTTGGGAGCCAAGACCATGGCGTTCCCGGCCATATCCACCGGCATCTTCGGGTTCCCGAAGCAACTCGCAGCCGAGATCGCGGTGAACACCCTTCGCCGCGTGGAAACGACGGTGAACCGGGTCATCTTGGCGGCCTTCGATCGCGAAACTATGTCGATCTACGAGCGCTTGCTGGCAACACCGGCCGACCTAGACGATGGCTGAACCTGAGCATCGGACGGGCCGTTCTGATTGGGTGATGTACGACCACCGCACGGGTGGTGCCACCCACTCCCAGGACCCAGGCGCAACGCCGACCGCTCTGGTGCTCAGGGCGGAATAATTGCCGACATTACGAGGCGGTTGCAGCGACAATTGCCGAGAGGCACCAGGGGAGTTGCAGCGACAACAGCGATGGCGAATGGCCGACCTCGAGCGGCATCTGCCACGTCTGTCACGTCTGCCACGTCTGTCACGTCTCGTACGCGGCACCAGGGTGCGGGCCGATCGTCCTTTGCGAGTTAGTTCTTTAGCCGCGCCACGCGTATCGACGTGCCCACGAAAATGGTTGAAAGTACGACCGTCTCGGCTGCTATAGCGCCGATCAGGAAACCGAGATGGTGGGGTTTGACCTCGTTCAGAAGCTTTACGAGCTGATAGACCGGCGGGGCGTTAGGGACTATCAATTCGCCCAGCCCAACCATGACGCCCAAGAGGACCGAGAAGGCCGTTTGGTTGATGATTGGCCGACTGCAAACTGAGCCAACGGCGACCCCGGCGAGGACGCTAATTGCTTGCGAGGCAGCCCCACTCGCCACTTGGTAGGGCGTCGTATGAGCACTCGAGACGAGCGGCGGCACAGTGAGGGCGATAACGATCAGCACCGTGCAATAGAGGTACGCAGCAGCGAGCTTCGCTAGGCGCACTCGCATGTGGCCCCCGGCGGCCGAGGTCGTTACGTCCACTTGGACCGGGTCTTCGCTGTTGGACACGACCACGGTGAGCCAGATTGCGATGAAAAAGAGCAACGCGACCGAGCCGGCGTAGGTCGGTAACACAGAGCCGGGCTCGGCGTCGAAAATAGCCTGCGCGGCAAAGAAGACAAGCACCGGTGCAAACCATCGAAAAGAGCGCCAAGAATCAACCGTTATGTAGCGAACCAGAGCCGTCACGACTGGGCCGGCCCTTGCTGCTCAGGTGTCGGCCCCACGCTGACGATAGACCACCCCATTGCTATGGAACTCGCCAGCAGTTGGTCGCAACAGCTCACAGCCACATCGACTACCTGGGCCCCGTCCGTCGCGCGCCCGACCGCAACGACTCCGGGCAAACTTGCAACTGACGGCGGGTCGACATTCGACCCTGGAGTCAATCGCACGCGTCTTGTCGTCGCCTTTGAGAAGGTCTCCTCATCGTCCGTCACGACTTCTACGAGCTGCGAGTTGCCAACGCGCACTCTCCGGTCAGTGGGGAAGCCAGTAACAAGATCATGACTGGTCAGCAGGATCATCGCGCCGTCATGCCGCGCCTGGGCGATGAGGGCTTGTGCGACGGGCACCGCGTCTGAGTCGAGCCCACTGAGCGGTTCGTCGAGCACGAGCAGGTCGCTCGGGCACAAGAATGCCTGTGCAAAGAAGAGCTTCTGGCGGTTGCCCTTGGACAACTGGTCCATGGGCACCTCAGGCCCCGGGCGGAGGCCGAGGCTTAGGCACAGCTCAGCGGTTCGTAGCTTTATTGCTTGAACACCGGCGCCCCGGATCCGCCCGAGGTGCCCCAAGTACTCCTCGCCCGTCAGTCGGATCGCCGCGGGCTGGTGCTCGGGTACGAACGCGACCCTCCGCGGTTTTTGGACCCGGCCCTGGGTAGGCTCCGTGAGCCCCGCGGCAAGGCGAAGGAGGGTGGACTTGCCAGAACCGTTCCCCCCTTCGACCAGCGTCACGGTTGCCGGCGCGAGTTCCATGTCTGCACCGTCGAGGATCCACGGGCCATGTCGCGTATAGCGTTTCCGCACGTTGCGCAGGCTGGAGGCCGCCACCATGTCTCTAGTCTGCCCGAGGTATCCAGTCTGCCCGAGGTAGGTCGCGAAGGGGCTGGTGTCGGCAGTGACGACGGGACTTGCGCCTTGCGCCAGAGGGACCGGGTTGGCGGGCAGATAATTCGTCGACACGTGTCCGCCGCACCTCTTGAAGTATTGGCCGCTGCCACGCCGCCCGTGGCTACCCGCCGCCCGTGGCTACCCGCCGCCCGCGGCTACCCGCCGCCCGTGGCTACTACCCGCCGCCCGCGGCTACTTCCCGCCGCCCGTGGCTACTACCCGCCGCCTGTCGCTATCCGCCGCCTGTCGCTACTACCGTCGCCCCTATGGCAGCCCGGCCCTTATGGCGGGTAGGGCGGGTTTGGCCCCAGTAGACCGGCTTGGCGGTCTCGTTCGGTCTTGGCCTGGTGGTCGTCCCAGCAGAGGGCCTGGATGTTGGACAGGGAAGTCTCGCCCTCGTTGGCTACCGGGTTGATGTGGTCGTACTCGAGGCCGAAGCGGCTCCCGCACTCG
>DATKHZ010000348.1:0-2882 GCA_035509995.1 Acidimicrobiales bacterium
TTCGCCTGACGGAAGTTCGCCGTGAGCGCCCCCGGTCCCGAGGCCACCGGTCCCGAGGCCACCGCGCGAATTTCCTGGGAGGTAGGAACGGCGGTGAGCGTCGTCGCCACGGCCAACGCGATGAGCGCGAAGGGCGCGCGGTGCTTCGCTCGTCTCACCGGGGCCTCCTTTTCAGGATCTTAGGTGGGCCTGACGCTACGCTGCTCCGTCGCGACGGTCAAGATCTCCGCCACGAGGGCTGCGCATGCTCCGCCTCGGCAAAAGAAGCGCCGACCATCCTCATGTCCCCTCGTGTTGCCCAATCACGGACAGGGCGTAAACCCGCGCCCGCTCACGGCTTCGGGCAGCTCCAATTGCCCGAGAGGTGCACGTCGCCATTCCCGGCGAGGTAGGGCCCGGTCGGGTGGCGGTCGGGAACGAGGCCGACGCTCAGGCGGCCCGAGTTGATGTGGTTGGTGAACGTCCCGTTCGCCGCGATGTACTCGTACCTTTCGGCGACTTGCAGCACCACCCAATTGCCGCTTCCCTGGTTCTGGCTCAAGGCACCTGTGAAGGTCCCTCCTTTAGTGCTGCTGTCGCCGATCTGGACGTTATAGACCTGCGGGCCGACCATCTGTTTGCCGCCAGGCAGCGCAGACAGGCCCGCGAGCGAGGTACGCCACTCGAAGATGACGATCAGCCCGCTGGCACCGTTGTCGAGCAGCTGACTTTTGCACTGCGCCGCATTGAACGACAGAGTGCCACGCAGCGCCCCGGTGAGACTGAAGCGCAACCCGCTCTGCAGCGCTGGGAGCATTCGAGCCGCGAC
Organism: Acidimicrobiales bacterium; assembly: GCA_035509995.1. GTDB lineage: Bacteria > Actinomycetota > Acidimicrobiia > Acidimicrobiales > Palsa-688 > Fen-671. Next base: position 809 of record DATKHZ010000348.1, read on the forward strand.
CTGGCGGGGCGCCAGGGAGGCAGCGGACGACGGCGCCAGGGTGACGGAGAGCACGGCGGAAAGGCCCGCAGTAGCGACGAGCGAAGCCCGGAGCGCGGCCCCTCGTAACCCGCCGCCTCCACGCGGAGCGCCGCATACGAGGCCTCGAGGCGTGACATCGGCGACTTGCAACGTCCTTCGCACGGCGCTTCCCTTCTCGGCTCGTCGGCCGCGGAGCCCATTATGGCATCTGGCTCTGGCGGCCCCGATCTTTGCCCGTGCTCAGGCGGATGACTTCGTTGACTATCAATCCTCAAGATTTCTTCGATTGCGCCACCGGCGAGCCGGCCGGCTACCGGCTTTATCGTTATTGACCTCGGGTTAGGCGCCTTCACACAATCATCACATTGTGCGAACAGAAAGCCACAACGAGGGTCGACGCTGAAGAGCACGGATGAAGTGTGAACAAACAGGAGGTTGAAATGTCAGGAACCACAGGGCTCGGGGCCTCAGGCCATCACCGGCGGCCAATTATGAAACGAGCCGCCCGCTGGCTGGTGTGCGTGGGCCTCGGGGCTGGCCTGGTCCCGGCCTCCATCGGTGGCCTCGCGGCAGCTAACGCAGCGCCTTTGCAGGCTGCTCACGTCACGGTCGGCCACCACGGTTTGGCAAAGGGCAAGTTGCCTATCAAACCTGGTAAGGGCGACCACCACAACATCACAACCATCGGGACAGTGGCGTCGGTCGGCACCGGCGTCTTCACCCTCAACGTAGCCAATTCGCCGCTCACGGCCACGGCCACCACCTACACCGTGAACGTCTCGTCAACCACCAAATACCGAGAGCCGGGCGTGAAACCTGCCAACTTCGCCGACGTCCTCGTCGGGGACAAAGTAAGAGCTGCCGGAAATTTGGCCAGCCCCGGCACGATGAATGCCGATAGCGTCTTTATCTATCAAGCAAAAGTCAGCGGGACGGTGGCGACGGTCAACGCTGGTGGCTTCACGCTCACGACAGCCAAGGACGCCACCGTGACGGTCAACGTCTCTGCGTCCACTGTCTACCGCGAGCCTCGGCCAAAAGGAGCCAGCTTCAGCCCCGTGATGGTAGGGGACAAGGTGCAAGTGATCGGTGCTCAAGCAGGGGCGGGTGTCGTCGATGCCATATCGGTGCTGATCAGCCCCTCCAATCACGCCGGCAAGGGGCACGGCCACCACTAGGCAGTCGTCAGGAGCGCTAGTGCTGCAAGTGCGGGCCGATCAGTGACAGGTCGGCCTCGCTCAGCCGGTCCTTGGCGTACCAGGATTGGTGCCAGTACGGGTAGATCAGGGCCGGCCGCGTCGCGCGCTCGAGGCTGGCCTGTTCGTCCTCTGACAGCAGCAATGAGGCTGCCGCGAGGTTCTCCGCCAGTTGCGCTTCTGTCCGCGCTGCCACTATGACGCTCGTCACCGCGGGCCGTTTGACGAGCCAGGCTAAGGCCGCTCGGGCGGCGCCCACACCATGCGCAGCGCCGATCTCGGCCAATAGCTCGACGATGTCGTAGAGCCGCTCACGGTCGTCGAGCGGAGGCTCCGGCCACCCCCCGGAGTGACGGGCGCCCTCCGGCTCGGGCTGACCCCGTCGGAACTTGCCCGACAGTAGGCCGCCGGCCAGAGGGCCCCAGATCAAAAGACCGAGGCCCTGGTCAAGAGCTGTAGGGACGATGTCGTACTCAGCCGAGCGTTCGAGCAATGAGAGGTAAACCTGGTTGCTCACAAACCGGGGCCGACCATCCCTCGCTGCCACTCCCAGGGCCTTCATGACCTGCCATCCGGCAAAGTTCGAGCAACCGACATATCGCACCTTGCCGCTGCTCACGAGGAAGTCAAGGGCCGAAAGCGTTTCCTCCAGCGGTGTTTGTCCGTCCCATTCATGGAGCTGGTAGAGGTCGATGTGCTCGGTCCGCAGCCGCCGCAAGCTGGCCTCACAAGCTTGGACCAAGTGGTGGCGCGACGAGCCGGCGTCGTTGGGGCCGGTGCCCGTGGGGAACCGAGCCTTGGTGGCGAGGACCACCCTGTCGCGACGTCCTTGCAATACCTGGCTGAGCACTGTTTCT
>DATKHZ010000349.1:0-4585 GCA_035509995.1 Acidimicrobiales bacterium
TCTCGAGGGCCAGGTCGTCCGCAGCCGCTCGGGCGATCACCGCGTCGATGACTGCTTGTTCGGCCTCGTCGAGGACGTACAACGCGAAGGCGACTGCATCCGCCGCATCGGCCTCTGCCTCGTCGGCCTGGTGCTGTGCCTTTTTCAGGTCATGCTCGAGGTGGCGCTCATTGGCCTGGGCCCGCCGTGCGGCGAAGCGTCCGTCGACCGACGCGCGCGTGTCAGCCCACCAGGTCGAGACCTTGTTCCGGGCCTTGCTCGCCTCTGCGCCGGCCACGGCGATCGATGCTGCGAGATCGGCCTTCTGCCGCGCCAGCCTCTGGCGGTCCTTGTTCCGTGCCGCGTCGACAACATCTTCGGTTTTCTTGGCGTGATCGGACAAATCTTGTAGTTGTTTCGATAGTGGTTCCATGCCGACCTTTCGGTGAGTTGCTCCAAGCGCAGAGATGTTCAACTTGGGTTGTGGGCTAACGTACCGGCCGATCGTCCCCCTGTCGATGGGCGGCCGCACAAGATCTCGCCTCCCAGTTGTGCACGCACATAGGGCGGATGCTCAGGAGCTCGGGGGGACCAATGCGCGAGAGAGTTGAACTGACCATCGGAAGACCTCAGAGCGGCAGGGCCAACGCGCCGGCGGTCACCGCCGCCAGTGCCGCCACGATCTCCAGCCACCCGGAGAGCGCCCCCGTCCCGGCGGAAGGGCCCGTCGCCACACCCGTTGTCACAGCGACAAGGGCGACGCTGACCACCAGCGCTCTCGATTGGCGCCGCAATGTGCCGAACGGGAGCGCCGACTCGGCTCGTTGCACGGCGAGTAGGTAGCCGAGGACGGCCACGGCCAGTAGGCCCGTGTGCCAGGGCCGGCTCCGGTGCAGGGCTTCCAGCACGACCATCGCCACCACCCCGCCGCTCTCCCATCCCGTCCGTACGAGGATCGCTTTTGCCTGGTACGACAATCTCGCCCATGTACTCAGCACGAAAGAGGGGTCGTCCGCGCCGGTACCTTTGCCTATAAGGCGCATTACGCCGGCGCACACACAGGTGGCGGCGACAAGAAGGGCCGCCACGCCTGCGGGACCGGTACCGGTCAGCGGGATGGCCGACCACGCCAGGCAGGCCGTGCCCAGCAGCGCCACGACCGCTATTGGCCTCAACGCCGGCTCCCTGCAACCGTCCGCGACCGGGGGCGCAGTGGCACACTCAGCTCATCCTTGCCGTCCCAGCCGACGACCGTGATCCCGAGTTCGCGGAGGGAGAACATGAGAGCCTGACGTTCGATACGCCAAACCCGCTTAGCTAACCGGCCGATCTTGCCGCGGGCGACGGTTGGCTCGACATTCAATACGTCGACGACGATCACGGAGAAGCTGCGCTGGCGCAGGTCACGCAACGTCTCTACGAAGGTCATCTCGAGCAACGGGCTGAACGCGATCACAGATGCGCCCGGGGGCAACGCGGCCCGCGGCAGGCGGCTTACCTCTTTCCCTGCCGCCCAGCCGACGCGGCTGTCCGCCATGGCCTCCATCATGCGGAAGAGCTGGCGCCTGCCTAGGCCTGGGGCGAGCCACCCCCCCCAGCCACCTACCAAGACGAGGCCGACCCTGTCACGGGCTTCCAAGTAGGTGCGGCCGACGCCCAGGGCGCCCCGCAGGGCGTGGTCGACTGGAGTTGAGCCCAACTCGCCGGCGTCCGAGGTGATGTCGACTAACAAAACCACGTCCTGAGAGCGCTCGGCGCCGAAAGAGTTGACCTGCAACCTGCCCCGGCGGGTTGTAGCTGCCCAATTGATACTGCGCTGCCGGTCGCCGGCGACGTACTCGCGTACTCCGGCGAACTCGGCCCCTTCGCCTGAGGACCGGGCCGGGTGATCTCCCGAGCGGTTTGCCGTCCGGCCCAGGACGACCGCCCGACGGTGCTGAGCCGGTACCGGGAAGCAAACGACCTCGGGTAAGCGTGCGAAATTCCGGCACTCGAACATCCGGTAGCGGTCCCACAGGGCTACCTCGAGCATCCCCGGGGAACGCCTGCCCCACAGGGTCAGTTCGTAGGCAAGCGTGGCGGTGCCGAAGGCCGCCCGGTCACCGCCTCTGACCACTCGGGCGCCGACGGACGGGTGAAGTAGGAGCTCGACCTCGTGATCGCCTTGACCGATTACGGTCACATCGAGCGCGATCTGCTCGCCTTCGAAAACCCGACTGGCGCTGGGCCGCAGCTCGAGCTGGGCGCTTTGCGGCCTTGAGGGGCGCCTGGCGGAGAGGAGGGCCAGCGCGGGGGCGGCGAGGGCGACGAACTCGGGCCGGCGGGTGACTACGGCGAGAGCAAGGCTGGCCAGGGCCAGGTACAACAAGCGCCGGGCGTGGCTGGAAACGCGCCAGTCGAGTTTGAGGTTCATGGGCCTGCCTGCGGTGGTCGGTGCGCGGAGCGGCACCTGGTCCGCCTGCTCAGTCACCACCGTTGCCCCGCCGCACAGTTCCGGTCACGCCGGCAGAGGGATTGGTGCGCGGTGTGGGCACGGTCGCGACGACGCTGGCGGTGACGTCGTCAGAACTGACCTGGCGCGCCCAAAGCTCCGGGCGGAGCACCACGCGGTGGGCGAGCGCCGGTACGGCGATCTGCTTGATGTCGTCGGGGATGACGTAGTCGCGCCTCCGCAGGAGCGCCTCACCCCGGGCCAGCTGCACGAGGGCCAGGCTGCCGCGGGGGCTCGCGCCGACCTGGATCTGGGGGTGGTCCCTGGTCGCCCCGACCATTGCCACGGCGTAGTCGACCAGGTCTGCGGAAACCTCTATTTGCTCGAGGGATCCCCTCATGGCCAGGAGCTCGGTCGCGTCGGTGACCTGGTGGAGCTCGACGTGCTCCTGGCCCCGGTCCAGCCTGCGTTGCACCATCGCCGCTTCTTCGTCGGGCCTCAGGTAACCGAGGCGCAGTCTCATCAAGAAGCGGTCGAGCTGAGCCTCCGGGAGCTCGTAAGTGCCCTCGTACTCGATGGGGTTGTCGGTGGCCAACACGATGAAAGGTTCAGGGAGCCGCCTGGTTATCCCGTCAGCGCTCACTTGGCCCTCGCCCATGGCCTCAAGAAGAGCCGCCTGGGTCTTGGGTGGAGTGCGGTTAATCTCATCGGCAAGCAGGAGATTGGTGAAAACCGGGCCCGGCCGGAAGACCATTTCGCTGGTCCGCTGGTCGTAAAGGGGTGCCCCTACAACATCGGAAGGCAACATGTCCGGCGTGAATTGGATGCGGGCAAAATTGAGCCCCAGGACCTTGGCGAAGGACCTGGCGATCAGGGTCTTTCCCAAGCCGGGTACGTCCTCCAAAAGGATATGGCCGGCGGCGAGTATGCCGATCAGCACCAGCTCGAGGGTGCGCCGTCGCCCGACCACCACCCGTTCGATCTCCTCCAAGATGCGAGCGCACAGCTCGGCTGTGCCCTCCGGCGTGCTCGCGGAACCCGTAAAGGCTGTCACAGTTCTTCCATTCTCTGGAGCAGACGAGCGAGGGTCTTTGCGGGGATGCCGGGCCCCTCGGCCGAACTTGAAACGGACCGGACAGGGTCGACCCAGGGCCACAGGTCGAGGTCTTTATCGTTGGCGCACAGGATGCGGCGGGCCGCGTCGGGCTGGCCGTAAAGGGTGACCCCATGGCGCTCCGATAGCCTCGCCGCCAGCAGGTGCTCCAAATGAGGCCCCAGGGCGGTTTCGTAGGCGGACCGGGACGCCATCCCGTCCTTGAGCTGCGATTGCAACCGCCAGTAAGTGAAGGACCGACCGGTCGACAGCCGTCTGTCAATGGCGATCTCGGGCACCGTCGTCGCGCCGGAGGGGGCGGGCAACAGGCGGCTCACCACTCCCATCGCGATCACCGCGAAGACCACGACCACGACGACGGTCGCCGCGGTACTGGCTACGGCGTAAGCCGCAGCTGCGCTTGCCAACAGGGCTACAGCGGCGATCCCAAGCTCCGGCCGTGCCCCCCGCCACGACCCCCGACGCTGCGCCAGCGGCTGTCTCACCCAGTTCCGGCGGGTACCGCCGGGCTGCCCTGACGAAGGCTCGCCTCCAGCTCGGCCAGGGCCTTCTCGGCGACGCTTTTTTGGCCGTTTCCCATACGGTGGCTCGAGAACCTGGCTTCGTAAAACAACGAGGTGAGACAGGCGGCGTCGCCAGCGCTGACCAGAAGCATCCCGGCCGCCTTGGCGAGCAGTTCGTCCGGGGTCTCTGCGCTCGACCGCGTCGCACCTGCCTGGGCCAGGCTCGCCTCCATGGCCGAGTAGCAGGCGATGATCGCTGCCTTCGCATCGTCGAGCTGGTGCAGGGCTCTGCGTCCGCCGAGAACGGCGTCCTGCACCCTGCGGGTGTAGTCCTGCGCGGGCGGCCCGGGCTCCGGGGCAATTTGGCGACGGCTCTGGCGCATGATCATGAGTGCCGCGGCTACAACTGCCAGCACCAAGACGGCGGCGACTAGCGCGTAGAGCAGGTCAGTTGCGGGAAAGTGAAAGGCGCTGCCCCCGCCGCTGTCGGCCCGGAGCCTGTGCAGTGTTGGTGGGCGCACGATCGGGGGGGAGGGGGCTGATCGTCTTAGGTTGATG
>DATKHZ010000350.1:0-2674 GCA_035509995.1 Acidimicrobiales bacterium
TTGTGCGCCACGATCCTGACACCGCTGCTGGTCGGCAGCGTGAGATCGCTGGAATTCGTCACCAACTCGCTGTCGTAAGCGCCTTTGCCGGAGGACTCCGCCACCATCCGGCTCGCGATACCGAACGCCTCGAGGGGCCCGATGACATCCACGCCGGAGGCTGGCGGCACGGATAGCATGACGATTTTCTTCATCCGCTCATCGTATCCGATCTGGCGGAAATCGTGGGGTACTTGTCTTTCAGGCCAAGCTCGTGCCCCCTAGAATTGCGCTCCATGAAGAAGCCGCACTACGCCTGGGTCGTTCTCGCCATTACCTTTGTCGTCCTGCTCACTTCGGCCGCCATCCGGGCTACGCCGGGCGTGCTGATGGTGCCGCTCGAGCACGAGTTCGGCTGGTCGCGTGCGACCATCTCGCTCGCGATCTCCCTCAATCTGCTGCTCTACGGCCTCATAGGACCGTTCGCGGCCGGACTGGTAAACCGGTATGGCCCGAGGCGTGTCATGGCAGCCTCCGCCTTCCTGATTGGCCTGGGAACGTTGGCCACCATCACCATGAAGCACCCGTGGCAGCTCGTGACGCTCTGGGGAGTCGTGGTGGGCTGCGGCACCGGAATTATTGCCATCGTGCTCGGCGCCACGGTCGTGCAGCGCTGGTTTTACCTTCACCGCGGCCTCGCACTCGGCCTCCTGACAGCCAGCTCGGCAACGGGCCAACTTATCTTTCTGCCCGTGCTGGCTCAGCTCGTCGTCAGCTCGGGGTGGCGGTGGGCGGTGATTGTCGTCGCGGTCGTTGCCCTGCTGGTCGCGCCCATTACCTTTTTCGTGATGCGGGACCGTCCGGAGGATAAAGGCCTGAGGCCGCTCGGACTCCCTGACACAGAGCCCGCACCCGCCCCAGTGGGCGGCAATCCGTTTGTCGCGGCCATATCGGCCCTACGCATGGCGAGCCGTTCACGGGAGTTCTGGATTCTCGCGGGGAGCTTCTTCATCTGCGGCGCGAGCACGAACGGGCTCGTCGGCACCCACCTCATTCCGGCCTGCATGGACCACGGGATTCCCGAGGTGCAGGCGGCCGGGCTACTGGCCGTGATGGGCATCTTCGACCTGGTGGGCACGACCGGCTCCGGCTGGTTGTCCGATCGCTTCGACAACCGGCTGCTGCTCTTAACTTATTACGGCTTTCGGGGCCTCGCTCTCCTCTATCTCCCGTATGGCTTCGTTTCCGAGGGGCACGGACTGTCGATCTTCGCGGTGTTCTATGGCCTCGACTGGATCGCCACCGTACCGCCCACCGTGGCGCTGACGCGGCAGGCCTTCGGAGCCGAAAAGGCGGGCCTCGTATTCGGCTGGATTATGGCTTCGCACCAGGTCGGAGCCGCCCTCGCCGCCTCGTTCGCGGGGCTTATTCGCACCACTGAGGGCAATTACGATCATGCTTTCATGATCGCGGGTGGTCTCTGCCTGATCACTGCAGTAGGCGTCCTGTTCGCCGGAAAACGCCCCTCCAGCGCGGCCTTGAGCCCGCAACCGGGTTAACCCCAGACCTCCTGGAGCGTTTCCAAGGGTGAGGTACGGGTATAATCCGCCCCGGGAACGACGCCTTGGACTGGAACAGGACAGGCCGTCGCGCATTGACCCAACAGCGAGTCAAGTCGCTGAAGATGGAGGAATTAACTTGAAACGTAACAAGTCCGCGCCGCGTCCGGCGCACGCCCCTTTTAAACGTACTCTGACCCTCGCACTGCTGGGACCCTTGGCGATGGTTTCGCTGGCTCACGCTGCCGTCCTGGACATCGAAGTCGCCCCGCCGGAGCCGCGGGTCATTGTCGCGCCGCCCCCGCGTCCGGGGTTTGTCTGGGCCCCTGGCTACTGGGCCTATCGTGGCCACCAGCACGTCTGGGTGGACGGACACTTCATCCGAGAGCGTCATGGCTACCACTGGGAAGCCGACCGTTGGGTGCCGCACGAGGGCCGCTACCGCTACGAGCCCGGCCACTGGGTCCGGGGTTAAGTTAAGTTGAATGAAAAAAGGCCGTCCTGGGAAGGACGGCCTTTTTTATTAGTGGATCAGGCGGGAGCACAGCTCCAATAACCCGCTCGGCAGCACCCCGAGGAGGAACACTGCCGCCGCGTTCGCGACCAGCACCAACCGTACGCCGGTCGAGCGCACGACCGCCGGCGCATCGCCGGTGGGCTGATCGAAATACATGAACCAGATGACACGGAGGTAGTAGAACAACCCGATGACCGACGTGGCCGCCGCGATGACCACCAGCCAGAAGTGTTGCGTCTCCCAGAGCGCCTGGAAAATACGCAGCTTCGCCCAGGCGCCCACGAACGGCGGCACGCCGGCCGTGGAGAACATGAGCAACATCATGGCGAAGGCCAACAGCGGATCGCGTTGGGAAAGGCCCTTGAAGTCATCGAGCTTGTCCGCCTCGTAGCCCGCCCGGCTCAGGAGAAGAACAACACCGAAAGAGCCGAGAACGACCAGCACGTAGATGAGCGTGTAATACAAGGCGGCCGTGTAGCCGCTCGGCGTGCCCGCTACGAACCCGAGGAGGATGAATCCGACGTTCGAGATCGTCGAGTAAGCCAGCAGTCGCTTGATGTTCGTCTGCACGAGCGCAACAGTGTTACCCACGACGAGGCTGAGAACCGCCAGCACGCTC
>DATKHZ010000351.1:0-6609 GCA_035509995.1 Acidimicrobiales bacterium
ACAGCACCTGCAGGAGATTGGACTTGCCCATGCCGGTGGTCGCGAAAATGCCGATGTGGCTGGCGAGGCTCCGCCCTGGGATGCCGACTTGGAAATCGACGACCGTCTCCCCGCTGCGCAGGTGGCCAACCGGCAGGTCACCCATGCGCTTGGCAAGGAACGCAAAATCTTCGGGAGTAGGAGACACCACACGGGAGAACTGGGTCGGGAGGCTTTTCGGTTTGCGGAAGACGGTCCGTGCGGCGCCTGGCGTCGCCGGAGGCGCGAGGTAGCCAAGGCACCGGCACTCCGCCAGCCGGTAGGTCCGCTTTGCTTGCTCGTGCAGCGTGTGAGCCCCACTTTCGTCCCTGGCGTCGTCGGCTAGCAGGGTCCCGGCAACCCGCTCGGCCCATCCGGGTTCGCGGTGCTCAGTGCCGTAGCTCACGTCTACAACCCTGAACAGGTAGCGCCGGCCAGTCGCCTCGTCCACTCCCACCAGCAGCTCACCGAGGAACAGGTCCTCCTCGGGGGCTGCACGGAAGAGAGCCTCCAGCACGTTGCGCCCGAAGAGCCTTCCCCTTGTGTTGGCCGGCGGGGCGCTCACGAGCGTTCCATTAACGCGTGGCGGTCGGTGAAGGCTCGCTCCTTGACGTCCTCCGGTAAGCCGGCCGCGTCGAGGGCGCTCTGCAGTTCGGCCCACACCTCTTCTCGCGCCCAGCCCGGGCAGGCGGCCAGGCGGTCCGCGACCGAGAGAGGATAGGGGTAACCCGGGAAACCCGCGTCGTCTGCGAGGGCGCTCAGCTGCCCGAGGAGCCGAGCCGCGTTGGCGTCGCCCGGGAGGTCAATGCGGAACGCGAACCTGGCGTCGGGGTCGAGGCGGGCGACGACGACGAGCAAGCCCGGCCCGACCTCGGGCCGGCGCACAGCGACAGGCGCCCACCAGCAGGCGCGAGGCCCAAGAGCCGCCTCTGCTTCGAGCTCGAGCTCGCCGACGAGCGGGGCCCCGCCCCGGGAGAGCGAACTGTGTTTGATGATGCCCACCAGGGCCACATCGCGTTCTGCCGCCCTCGTGAGCAGGTCCGCGAGCCATTGAGCGGGGATCCTCCAGTCCGGCTGGAGGTCCCCGTCCACCAGGACGATCGCCCCGGCCTCCGCCTCCTCCACACTCCTTGCCACCAGGCGCCACTCTGACCAGTCGCGGAGCAAGTTGAGGTCGACCGGGGCGCCTGGGGCGGTCGGGGCGCCCATTTCGGACAGCGATCGCCTCCCTTCCGGCCCGCCGCCGCTGCCAGTGAGGACGTGTACCGCCATGTCGCCCACCTCCTCCAGAGTGCAGAGGCCGCCCTGCCAGCGAGTGCGCGCGGCGCGGGTTGCCACAACCTGCAAGCACCGTGCGTCGGCAACCAAGGCCTGGCCACCGTCGACCGCCCAGCTCTCCTGTGGAGCCTCCAGGCGCACGAGGGACCGAAGTTCAGTGGTCGCGAGGAACTCGAGGTCGCTCCCGTTTGGGTCGGACAGCTCGCCGCCGCTGCCCGAGAGCAGTTGGGCGAGCCTCTCAGCAACTTCCGGGACCGTAGGCACGGCCAAGCATGCTACGCCCGCGGCTTGCTACTCGAGAGACGCCGCCCATTAGCGCCCGAGCCTAGTGGTGCTGACGGAGCTCGGCTCACAGCTGGGCGCAAACGGGCGGGCGCGGCCTGACCAGCGTCTTTCGCTTCCGGCGCACTCTTGGCACAATGGTCGTATGCCTAGGGCTATCTGGAGCGGCTCGATCAGTTTCGGGCTCGTCAACGTGCCGGTGAAATTGGTGACCGCCACTGCTCCGAAAGACGTCAGGTTCCACCAGCTGCACTCCACCGACGGTGGTCGGATCAACCAAAAAAGGGTCTGTTCCCTCGATGGCGAGGAAGTGGAGTTCTCAGAGATCGTGAAGGGCTACGAGCTCCACCGCGGCCAGTACGTGATCGTGGATCCCGAAGAACTCGAAGCCTTGTCGCCCGAGTCGAACCGCAGCATCGACATCGAGGAGTTCGTGGATCTGGCGGCCATCGACCCGCTCTATTTCGAGCACAGCTATTACCTGATGCCCGACGGCGTCGCAGCACGGCCTTACGCTCTTCTGGTCGAGGCCATGGCCGGCACGGGCAAGGTTGGGATCGGCCGCTTCGTATTGCGGACGAAGCAGTACTTGGCGGCCCTCCGTCCTCTCGATGGGGCGCTCGTACTGTCGACGATGTTGTTCGCCGACGAGGTGCTCGGCGCGTCCGAACTAGAGATTAAGACGACAGCTGAAACCAAACCCTCCGACCGCGAACTCAAAATGGCACGCCAGCTCGTCGACTCCCTCTCCTCGGAATGGGAGCCCGAGAAGTACACGGACGATTACAGGGCGAAGGTCCTCGAGCTGATCGAGGCCAAGGCCGAGGGCAACGAGATCGCCATACCCGAAGAAGCCGAGCGTCCTGCACCGGTGGTGGACCTCATGGCCGCGCTCGAGGCGAGCCTAGCCAGGGCGAAGGAGCACGGAGCCGCCGCCGAGGAGCCCAGGGGCCGAGGGCGCAAGCGAGCAAGCGCGTAAATAACCTTGGCGACTAACGAGAAGTCGGGAAAGGCGGGGACGGGCAAGGCAGGCACCCTTCAAGTCGGCGGCCGGGACCTTGCACTTTCCAATCTCGACAAGGTGCTTTGGCCGGCCACCGGCACGACAAAAGGCGAAATGGTCGGTTATTACGCCCGCGTCGCACCAGTCCTCGTCCCTCACTTGGCAGGCCGCGCGATCACTTTGAAGCGTTACCCCAATGGGGTTGATGGGACATCGTTCTTCGAGAAGAACTGTCCGTCCTACAAGCCACCCTGGTTGGAAACCGTCAAAATGGGTGAGGTTAATTATTGCCTCGTCGAAGATCCCGCTTCGGTGGTCTGGCTCGCCAACCTCGCCGCCATCGAGCTCCACCCGACTCTTGCAGCAAAGCCGGACCTGGGCTCTCCTACATCGGTGGTCTTCGACCTTGACCCGGGGCCTCCAGCTGACGTTATTACATGCGCGCGAGTAGCACTGCTCGTCCGCGACCTCCTCGCCCAATTACACCTTGAAACTTGGGCGAAGACGTCGGGGAGCAAAGGCATCCAGCTGTACGCCCCCCTCAACAGCGGTGCGACCTACGAGGGCTCGGCCCCGTTCGCCAAGGCGGTTGCCCAATTGCTGGAACGGAGGCACCCCGACCTAATCCTGTCGTACCAGCTAAAGACGGCACGAGCGGGCAAAGTTCTTATCGATTGGAGCCAGAACGCTGCGTCGAAGACGACGGTCTCGGTCTACTCGCTGCGGGCCAGACCTCAACCCACGGTCTCGACCCCCGTCACTTGGGACGAGTTGGACGACGCTTTGTCGGCTGGCGACGCGGCAGCTCTCAGCTTCGAATGGGCAGAAGTGCTCGACCGGGTTGATCGCCACGGAGACCTGATGGCCGACCTGCTGACCCTCGAGCAGGAGCTCCCCGAGCTGCGTCCCTCATAGAGCTTCGTTGAGCGCCGCATAACGCGGGGCCTGCTCCAGCAGGGCTCCGCAATACTGGGACTGTGGACTACAACCCCGTTGACATCGCCGACAAGCTTTCTCTCTTCTCCGAGCAATGGGCGCCCAAGGTGGTTGCCCGCCTCAACGACTACGAGATCAAGGTGGTCAAGCTCGAGGGCGAGTTCGTCTGGCACACCCACGAGGACACCGACGAACTCTTCCTAGTCACGAGCGGCAGGCTGACCATCCAGATGCGCGATGGGAACGTGACCCTCGAGCCGGGACAGCTTTTCGTCGTACCCAGCGGTGTCGAGCACTGCCCGCTCACCGAGGGCGAAGCACATGTTGTGCTGATCGAGCCGGCGGGCGTGGTCAATACCGGCGATGCCGGTGGCCACTTCACGACGACGCCCGAAGACCTTCTCACCTAGCTCCCTTTGGCTCACCTAGCTCCCTTTGGCTCACCTAGCTCCTACTGACCTAGCCGTGGGGACGCGACAGCGAAGCACGCTCTGCGCCTGAGTTTGCGCCCCGTTGGGGACGGGCCCTGCCCGTTGCCGAGGCAGAGATCGGCGGGAGGCGCTGGGATTAGTGGGGCGAACCGTGCGGCCGCGGGACGAACCTCGTTCGTCAGACGGGTTCGTCCCCGGACGCGCGGTCTCGCTCCAGCCGGGCCCAAGCCAAGACGCCGTCGGCGAGAGCGGGCCAGGCTTGCTTTGCCCAAGGCCCGAACGGACTAGAACACAGGGCAACGAGCGCGAGGTCGGCGTCGGGATCTATCCAGAGCAACGAGCCAGATTGCCCGAAGTGGCCGAAGGTGGCCGGCGAGTTGGATTGCCCGGTCCAATGCGGGGTCTTGTGGCCGCGGATCTCAGGGCCGAGCCCCCAGTCACAGGGAGCCTGGCGCCCGAAGCCGGGAAGCACCCCGGACAGCCCGGGCCACGCGACGGTGGCTGCTCGATGCATCGTCTCGGGACTGACGACGCTCGGGGCCATCATTTCGCCCGCTAACAGCAAGAGGTCTTCAAGGGGGCCGCTGGCCCCGTGCGCCGCCGAGCCTTTGAGCACGGTGCTGGGCATGCCGAGAGGTCCGAGAACGCCGGCGCTCAGGTACTCGCCGAAGGACATCCCGGTTCGCGCCTCGAGGTGGGCCGCTGCGAGTTCGATGCCAGTGTTCGAGTAAATGCGGTTCGTTGCCGGTCGGGCGACCGGTTGGCTCCCTTGGAAAGGCAAGCCCGAGGCGTGGGCAAGGAGGTGCGCGAGGGTCGACCCAGGCGGCCCGGCAGGGTCGTCGAGGGTTACGCTGCCTTCTTCAAGGGCGACCAGACTGGCTAGGCAGGCCAGCAGCTTGGTCACCGACGCCCACTCGAAGCGCTCGGCAAGCGGCCCGGTTGTTGCCAGCAGCTCTGTGCGAGGGTGATCACCGGACCGGTCGCATGCCACGACGCCGGCAGCGGCCAATCCCGGCCAATTCGCGAGGTGAGAGGCGAGCGTTGCGCTTAGCGAGTCAGGAGCCCGGGCCATGGGTGTCACGATGAGGGTGAGCGGGATCAGGGTGAGCGTCATGAGGGTGAGCGGCGACAAAACGCTCGATGAGGTGGGCCGTGTCGGCAAGGTTCTGCCGGATGCTCCCGGCGATCGCGCGCTCGGCGAGCGCGCCAAGCAGAGGGATGTGCACCCGTAGATCAGCCACCAAATGCTGGCAACACTCGTGCTCGCCGACGGCGTGCAGCTCGTACCAGCCTTGGAAGGTAAGCAACCCTCCGTAATTGTCAGGGACCATTTGGATCGTGCTTCGCCGTGTGGCCAGGTCCACCTCGGTCACCTGGGACCAGGTCAGTTTTTTGGGGTCGAGGATCGCCTTGGCCGGTCCGTTGAGCTCGCCGGCGAAGCGGTAACCGAGCTCGATACGCGCGCTGTCTGGTCCTGCAGAAAACGAGCGCACTTCGGGCGCGGAGATGTCCGGCAGCTCTCCGAGGCTCCGGTAGAACTCGGGATCCAAGAACGCAGATTGGGCGTCCTCAACGTTTGCGGCGATGGGCTGGTCGATGACGATCTGCACCTCCTAGATACCGCCGGTCGTGTCGCAGGCGAGCGGGCCTTCCAGTGCCGTCAGGTCATCTTCCATCACGCCGAAGTAGCTGGGCGGGGCCGCGCCCGTCGGACTGGGGGCGAGTTCCATCGGGTCGAGGCTCTTGAGGGTGACGCCGGCCGAGGTGGCGACATCTTGGACCTGCCCGGACGGCACACCCACCTCACTGAAAACTGTCGGGAGGGAGTTGGCGCGCACCAGGGCTACCGTTTTCTCCACGCCAGTCGTGTCGACGGCAACGTCGGTGAGGTCGAAGCTGGAAGCGAGCCGCTCGAAAGCGTTATCCGACGTGATGAACTCGTTGCGGGTGCAGTCCGTGAACGTGCTCACTAGATCGGACTCGATCGAGTTGGCGACGGCGCCGAAATTTCGTGAACCATCTTCGAAAACGGAACGCTCAGCTGGTTCGGCGCCGGCGAGGACCTGGGCGATTGCAGTCGCGGCGCCTGCCATGAGGTATGGGTCGAGCCAGAATTCGTAGGGCCTGGGTTGCTTGGAGACCTTTGGCAGTACCGATAGGTGCCGCCGGGTGGAGCTCGCGGCGGACTCGACGTCGGGCTGGTAACCGTCTCCTACGTCTATTACGACGGCGGCGTGCTCGATCTCGTCCCGCTGGGTCGCGCCGAGGGAAAGACCCTGGGGTTGGGCGCCCGGGGGCGCGAGGTCAACGACGTGTACTGCAGCGCCGCCCACGTAACTCGTCAGCTGGGCCAAGGGATAGGCAGAAACCACCACCTCTATCGGTGTTGGGCCCGGCGGCACGGGACGGGCGGCGGCCCGCCCTCCGCAGCCGGCGAGGCCGGCCCCTGCCGCAAGGACAGAGACGACAGAGACGACAGAGGCGCCGACGAACAGCGCGTGCGACGAGCTGGGTCTCTTGCAAGGCCGGTGCATCTGTCCGAGCATGGCACCGGCGACGCCCGGGGGGCCATCTGCCCGCGCCACCGGGAACGCCGGTCGGGCCATCCGCCCGGCTCGATGAGGCTAGTTCTCTCGGCGGGCGCATAGGCTTGTGTAAGAA
>DATKHZ010000352.1:0-2194 GCA_035509995.1 Acidimicrobiales bacterium
TCACGCCCGAGTGGTCTGATGGCCATGGACTGAAACACTATAGGGGCGGCCAAGCAGGGCGCCAGCGGCGCTTCTTCGCTGAAGGCTGTCACAGGCGTTCGACGCCAACCGGCCGTACCGCCGGTTCGCCTGCGTCGTCCGACGCGTCCAGGTCGACGTCGAGCACGATCGCCCATTCGTGGTACCCCGCGGGGTCGTCGAGAACCTGGCGTGCGCGCCACGTCCGGCCCAGCTCGCTAACCTGCCACAGAGCCCCGCCGCGGGCCGCAAGGCCGGTGCCTATGGTGGCGTGGTCGGCGAAGTACGGGCCGAACGCGGCCTCCCAGCGCTGCGCGTCCCATCCCGCGTCGTGGTCCAGCTCGCCGAGGCCGCTCCAGTCGCGTTTTGCGGCTAGCTCGGCCCTCCGGAAACACGCGTTGCGCACCATGACCCTAAAGGCCCGCACGTTGGCCGTGAGCGGGGCCGGGCCTGTGCTCACAACCGGGCCGGGGCCGGGGCGCCCACCTCTCGCAAGAACCTCTTGGACCTGCTCGGGGTGGCTCAGCAGTTCCCATTCGTCAAGCAGGCTGGAGTCGACCTGGCGTACCATTTCCCCGAGCCATTCGGAAAGGTCCCGTAGATCCTGCGATTTCATTTCTTCGGGGACGTTCTGGGCGAGTGCTTTGTATGCGTCGGAAAGGTAACGCAGCAAGAGGCCCTCGGAGCGTGTGGTCCCGTAGAACGCGACGTACTCGGCAAAGCTCATCGAACGCTCGTACATGTCGCGCACAATTGACTTGGGGCGCACATTGTGGTCGCGCGCCCATGGGTGGCGTACCCGGTAGGAGTCGAAAACCTCGTAGAGGAACTCCGCCAAGGGCTTGGGGTGCTCCAGTTCCCTGAGCACTTCGATGCGGTCCTCGTACTCCATGCCCTCTTCCTTGAGGCGTGCGAGCGTCTCGGTGCGGAGCCGCTCGAGCTGTGCCTGGAGGACCGCCCAAGGATCTTCCAAGGTGGACTCCACGACCGAGACGACGTCGAGGTCCCAGTCGGGCGAGCTGCGGTCGAGGCGCGGGACCGCCTCGAGAACGAAGAGGCTCAGCGGGTGGTTGAGCGCAAAGTCGTCCTGCAGGTCGACGGTAATGCGGACGCGCCGGCCGAGCTCGTCGGGCGCCGCCAGGCGCTCGACAACCCCCGCTGCGACCAACGAGCGGTACATCGCAATGGCATTGCGGATAAGGCGCCGCTGGGCGGGCCTCGTCTCGTCGTTGTCGGTCAGGAGCTGCTTCATCCCTGCGCAGCCGTCGCCGGGCCGGTCGAGGACCTCGAGCAACATCGCGTGGGTCACCTTGAAGCTCGACCCCAGTGGCTCTGGCTGGGCTGCCACCAAACGGTTGAAAGTGCCTTCGTCCCAATGGACAAAACCCTTCGGCGGTTTGGTTTTTACGACCTTGCGCCGTTTCGCGGCATCGTCTCCCGCGCGAGCAAGTGCCTTGTCGTTCTCGCTGACGTGCTCCGGCGCCTGGACGACCACGCTGCCGGCGCTGTCGTAGCCGGCCCGTCCGGCCCGCCCGGCCATCTGGTGGAACTCCCGTGCCGATAAAATGCGGCTGACCGTGCCGTCGTATTTCGACAGAGCGGTGAAAAGTACCGTCCGGATCGGTACGTTTATCCCGA
The DNA here is from genome assembly GCA_035509995.1 of Acidimicrobiales bacterium. Lineage (GTDB taxonomy): Bacteria > Actinomycetota > Acidimicrobiia > Acidimicrobiales > Palsa-688 > Fen-671. The sequence goes on from DATKHZ010000352.1 coordinate 1,657, forward strand.
CTCCGAGCGTATCGGTGCCGCATACAACTTTGAGGAGCCCTTCCTGGCAAAGCCGCTCCACCAGCCTGCGGTACTTGGGGAGCATCCCGGCGTGATGGACACCGATCCCATGACGGACCAACCTTGAAAGGGTTTGGCCAAACCCGCTTGCGAAGCGAAAATGGGAAATCGCGCTGGCAATGGCGTCACGGTCGGGGCGTGTCGCCACTTGCGCGCTCGTAAGTGCCTGCGCTCGCTCAACAGCAGCTTTTTGTGTGAAATGTACTGCGTAAATTGGCGCAAGGCCCTGCGCGACGAGCTCGTTTATCGTATCGTGCACGAGCGTCCTCGCATAGCGGTAATCGAGTGGCACCGGGCGCTCCAGCGAACTGACCACGGTAGTCGGCTTACCCGTGCGCCTCTGCAGGTCCCGGGCAAAGCGCGATGTGTCCCCGAGCGTCGCCGACATCAGGACGAACTGAGCCCGTCGCAGTTCTATGAGCGGCACCTGCCAAGCCCACCCGCGCTCGGGGTCTGCATAGAAATGGAACTCGTCCAT
>DATKHZ010000353.1:0-4815 GCA_035509995.1 Acidimicrobiales bacterium
TAGTCGCCTACCGACAGCCCACAGGCTGACCTGCCCTCTATCGAATTCACCGTGACCCGAAGGTCCCACAGATCCATAACCTCAGCACCTCCCTGGCTGCACGGTCAGGTCTAGTCGGGCAGCGATGGCCGGGGCGACATCTGAGCGCGCCCGGTACGCCGCGGCGTGGTGGAAGCAACAAAATGTTGGCATTGTGGTGGCGGTGTTGTACGAGCACGCAGGATGGCTGACCAACGCCCGGGTGATCGACGTCACCGACGGGACGGTGCTGCCCAACCGCAACGTCGAGATCGTGGACGGCGCCATCACCGCGGTTACAACGACGCTACCGCCGTTCACGGACAACGTCGTCGACGCCGGAGGCCGCTTCGTCCTCCCGGGCCTCGTGTCCTGCCATACACACCTATCGATCGTTTTCCCGATGTCAGCGACGGACGAGTCCGAGAGCCCGGCGGCAACTGTCCTGCGCGCGGCGAAAAGGGCCCGGGAGGCACTTGATGCCGGCATAACCACGCTGCGCTGCGTCCACGAACAAAACCGCGCCGACCTTTGGTTGAGAGATGCCAAGCAGCGGGGTTGGGCCGAAGCGCCCAGGCTCATAGGGGCGGGCCGGGCTATCACGACTCGCGGGGGGCACGGTGCCGGGGCCGCGTGCGTGACAGCAGAAGGCGAGGAGGGGTTTTACCTCGCGGCCAGCGAAGAGCTGGAGGCCGGTGCCGACCACATCAAGATTTTTATCAACGGCGGATTGGCGCGCGAAGGCGAGGACATCTCGCGATCGGAGATGACCGGAGAGGAACTGGCCGGCGCAGTGCGGGCCGCACGCCAGCACGACACCTATGTGGTAGCCCACTCGGGCGCCTCGCAGGCGATACGTCAGGCCTTGAACAGCGGCGTTCGTTGCTTCGAACACGCCTACGAGCTCGACACCGCCACGGCGTCCCTACTGGCCCGTGAAGGCGCCTACTTGACCCCCACACTGGTCGTGACACGGTGCGAGCCCTGGATGCGTGCCAACGGCTTCGCGGAGGCGACGATCGCCAACGCCCGGGCTGCAGCCGACGGCCATCTCCAGAGCATCAAGAACGCCATCGCCGCCAGTGTCCCGCTGCTTTGCGGTACCGACTTGCCGCCAGCCGATGACGTCGGCGGCCTGCCATCGACCGTGGTCGAGCTCATGCTGCTCGAGGAGGCGGGCCTGTCGCGCCTGGACGCCCTCCAGACGGCGACCATCAACCCGGCCCGGCTCATGGGGGCGCAGGAGCGGATCGGCCAGGTAAGTCCAGGCTTTCACGCCGACCTTATTGTTTTGGACGACAACCCACTGGACGGCCTCGCTGCCCTCGGCGACGTCGCGATGGTCCTCCAGGAAGGCCGCGCCGTAAAAGTTCGAAGGTGACCCCTGCGGCGTCGGTCAGGCGCTCGGCGTGGTGCCGTCCCGCGTAGCGAGCAGATCGCGGATCTCGGTGAGCAGGAGGATATCAGGGGGAGTTTCGTCGGCCGGCACCTGACCTTTGGCACGACGCTCGGCGATCTTATTGAGCGGGACAACCACAAAAAAGTATATGGCGGCCGCGACGGAGACGAATGTGATCGCCACGTTGATGAGATCGCCATAGAGGAACTGGCTGTTGTTAATACTGAACGTAAGGTCGCCAAAGTTTGGTTTACCGAAGATGGCGGCAACGATCGGCGTCAGGATGTCTGCTACGAACGCCTTAACAAGCGCTGTGAACGCTGTGCCGATCACGACTGCGATCGCGAGGTCAACCACGTTGCCCCGCATAATGAACTCTCTAAAGCCCTTCAACATTCTCGAACTCCTTCCAGGAGGTTGACGCTCCGGCCTGAACGGGCCTAGGACTTGGTGCGCGGGCGTAAGTATAGAAGCCCGCGTGTGGTCGACCACGTGTTGTACGATTTCTGGCAAGCGGCTGGGACCGGGAGGCCCTGCCCGCAGAAGTCGTCGCTCCAGACCCCGGTGACGAGACCGCCGAGCGGTGCGCTCGTAGGGACAGCCGGAGGAAAGGAGTGGCGCGTGGTCTTCGCTTCGCTGGTCGCGTCCGTCGTCAACTTGGACGGTCCAGGCCGCTACTTGCACTGGTCGATCTTCGTCGTCTCCGAAGCCAACTTTGTGCTCATCGCCGTGATGGTGGTCATCTTTGGTGCGGCCCTGCTCGTCCGCTTCCCTGATCACCAGACCACCGAGGCACACGGCGAGGGGTCTCAAGACGCAACTGAACCGTCCACCGGCTCGTCCCACATGGCACCGCCGACAGCCTCTGACTTCGGCGAAGACGCGGACGCGGCCATGTGGACTTCGCGGGTTCGTCGTCGCGCTCTCAGGATGCTCCCGCCCGGCAAGCTGCTGCCCGACCGCCAGCCTGCCTACGTAACGTCGTGGATCTACGTGTTCGGCGTGGCGACCCTGGCCGCGCTGGGAGTCGTCATAGTCTCGGGCCTGGCACTCGCCCTAGGAGGTCCCGACTGGTGGCACACCGACGCCGTCGGGCATTTCTTCAACAGCCTCCACCTGTGGAGCGTCGAAGCGTTCATGGCCTTCATGGTCATCCACCTTTGGGGGAAGTTCTGGATGGCGGCGTGGCGAGGGCGGCGGGCCTTGACCTGGGCCACGGGCGTGGTGGCGTTCGTCGCTTCTGTCGTCGAGTGCTTCACGGGCTACGTGTCCCAGCAGAACTTCGACTCGCAATGGATTTCGACCAGCGGTAAAGACGCTTTCAATGCCGTCGGCGTGGGCGCTTTTTTCAACGTCATGAACTTCGGCCAAATGCTCATGTGGCACATCGTGCTGCTGCCGCTTGTGCTCGTCGCCGTCGTCGGGGCCCACGTGCTGGCAGTGCGCGTCCGCGGGGTGGTCCACCCGCTCCCCGCCGTCCGAGACCGGGGCCGGTCTGCGTTGCGGGCTTCCGCCGCCGCCGACCGGGCCGACTGGCGAGGGCCGACGCGGCGTTACGACATCGTAAAGGAAGCGTCGGTGGCCACCCTGGTGGCCGTCATCCTCGTGGTGGCCCTGGCTGCACTGTTGTCATCCCCCGACGTGCCGCCCTTGACCGTCGCCACCTGGGCCAGGGTCGCCCCCGCCGATTTCGTGGGCGCCGCCGCCAGCGAGCTTTCCGGCACAAGCGAGACCGCTAGTTACGGGCCGCCCTACAACAGCGGGAGCGGCAGCACGCAGCGCATCTTGTTCTCGCCCGAGGCAATTGTCGGGGTGCACCAGCAAATTAACGCGGCGCAAACCTTCGTACTGGCCCCCTTGGAAAAGGTTGCCCCGACCAACCCGGCCCTTGCCGCGGCGCTGCAGCGCTACAACGCTGCGTCCCCGGCCACGCAGAGCTCCTGGGACGACGCCTACAGCAAAGCCATCCCCAAGCTCGCCTTCCACGGCAGCACTTTGGTCGTGCCCCCCGCCGCCGACGGGCCGGTGCCGGTCCTGATCTCCACCGAGCTGACCTTGGCCCGCAGCGGAGCTCTGGACGCCGACCTCATTGCAAACCAGGCTTTTTACGGGACCAATCTCACCAAGCCGCTGCTGTTCCTCGAAGACGGCCGGTACTTTTCCAGTATCGCCACGGCGGACCACCTGACCGGAGCTCAGTGGGGCGTCATGAACGAGAGCGGCAGCTACCCGGGGCAGCCCTGGCTATGGCTCTACACCCTGTGGTACCAGGTGCCCGGGTTCGACAATTCGGCCAACGTCGACCTGATCGCCGTCTACCTAACCGGGGCGGCCACCCTCTTGCTGCTGGCCGTGCCCTTCGTGCCCGGGCTGCGCGACATACCCCGCCTGGTCCCCGTCCATCGGTTGGTCTGGCGCCAGTGGTACCGGAAGAACCGGCCGAACGGCGGTCCAACGAGCACTTGATCGTTATTGCTCAGAAGGGGAGTCACCACCACTTGGCTTCGACAGCCCGGTCGGTCAGGCCCGTCGCGTCCAGCGCGTCGAGATCAGCCATGTCCGCCTCGGAAAGCGTGAAGTCGAAAATCTGGGCGTTCTCGGCGAGACGCTCACGGTGAGTCGATTTAGCCAGGACAGGCAGCCCGTGTTGGACGCACCACCGGAGCAGTACCTGAGCCGGCGTTCGCCCGCAGCGCTGTGCGACGCGGGCCACCGTTTCATCTGAGAGATAACGCCCCGTCCCTAGCGGGCTATAAGCCTCGAGGGCGACGTTGCGGGCCTCAGCCGCGTCGAGCAGCCCACGGCGGTACTCGAAGACGCTGAACTTGACCTGGTCGACGACAGGATAGATGGTTGCGACCGCGATTAGCTTCTCCAACTCGTCTGCGTTGAAGTTCGAGACCCCGATGGAGCGCGCGTAACCAAGCTCGCGGGCACGCTCCATTCCGGGCCATGCCCACGTCGGACCGCCTTGGGGCCAGTGAATGATGTAGAGGTCGACGTAATCGAGGCCGAGCCGTTTGAGGCTACGCTCAGCCTCGACGTCGGGTTTTTTCCCGCTGGGGTTGAACTTTGTCGTGACGAAAACATGTTCACGTGCCACGCCGCTTTCCGCGAGCGCCCGCCCGACACTTTCCTCGTTGCCGTACGCCTGGGCCGTGTCGATGTGGTGGTACCCGAGATCCAGCGCCCAACGGACGGCATTTACGCACTCGGGGCCATCAGGCACCTGCCAGACGCCCAGCCCGAGCAGCGGTATCTTGTTGCTGTCCGCAAGCACTCGTGCGTGTGGACCACCTGGGTTTGGACCAGTTCCCATAACCTCTCCTCTTGACAGGTTGGCCATTTGACCGGTTGGCCAGCCTAACAACCGTTGACTTCTAGGCCTGCGCGTGGGG
>DATKHZ010000354.1:0-6937 GCA_035509995.1 Acidimicrobiales bacterium
GCGCTTTGCCGCGGCGCTCTCGAGCGCGAGTTACCCCTGCTGGCCATTTGTCGTGGCCTCCAGGTGCTCAATGTCAGCATGGGCGGCACGCTGCACCAGCACCTGCCCGACGTGGTGGGCGGCGATGCTCACCGGTCGGCACCGGGCCAAATGACCGCTAACCGGGTAACCCTCAACACCGGCAGCGCGGTCGGCTCCATACTCGGCTCCATACTCGGCGCGGAAACCGAGGGTAGCTGCCATCACCACCAGGCGATCGACCGGCTCGGTCGCGGAGTACAAGCTGTCGGCTTTGCCGGCGACGGCACCGTGGAAGCGATCGAGGTACAGGGCAACGATTTTGCAATAGGGGTCCAATGGCACCCTGAGGACGACCAAGACGACGATCGCCTCTTCGTCGCCCTGGTAGAGGCCGCGTCGCGCTACCGGGACGCCCGCGCCGCCCGGCCTGTCCCTGCGGCGCCAGAGCCGGGCCGTCCGTGACGTCCATCATCAACCCGGCCACCGAGATGGCCGTGGCAGAGGTCCCGCAGACCTCTATGGAGGAAGTGGACGCGGCGGTCCGCAACGCCCGGGCGGCCTTCGGCTCCTGGCGTCACGTGGCTCCTGGGGACCGGGCCAGGATGCTGCGCCGCTTCGCCGAAGAGGTCGACCGCCATAGAGAGGAGCTCGCCCAGCTGGAAGTGCGCAACTCGGGCCACACCATCGGCAACGCCCGGTGGGAAGCCGGCAATGTCCGGGACGTCCTGCACTACTATTCCGCCGCTCCCGAGCGGCTGTTCGGACGCCAGATCCCGGTCCCGGGCGGCGTCGACATCACCTTCAAGGAGCCTCTCGGCGTCGTGGGCGTGGTTGTCCCTTGGAACTTCCCTATGCCGATCGCGGGCTGGGGTTTTGCGCCCGCTCTAGCGGCCGGCAACACCGTGGTGCTGAAACCAGCCGAACTGACTCCCCTAACGGCGCTCCGGCTCGCAGAACTGGCGCTCGATGCCGGGCTCCCAGAGCACGTCTTCACCGTCTTACCGGGCGAGGGAGCGGTCGTAGGCCAGCGGTTCGTTACTCATCCGGACGTCCGGAAGGTGACCTTCACGGGGTCTACCGAGGTCGGCAAGCGCGTGATGGCCGGCTGTGCGGACCAAGTCAAGAGGGTCACGTTGGAGCTGGGCGGCAAGAGCGCCAACATCGTCTTCGCCGATTCCGACATCGAACGAGCAGCCGCTACGGCGCCCATGAGCGCTTTCGACAATGCCGGCCAGGACTGCTGCGCCCGTTCGCGCATCCTGGTCGAACGCACCGTATTCGACAGTTTCCTGGAGCTTCTGGAGCGGGCCGTCAAAGCGGTCCGGGTCGAGGACCCCTCGCTCGAGTCCAGCGAAATGGGACCGCTCATAACAGCTCAGCAAAAAGAACGGGTGTCGTCGTATGTACCGGACGATAACGCCGTCGCGTTCCGCGGTAGCTGCCCCGATGGCCCCGGGTACTGGTACCCCCCAACTGTGCTGGCCCCGATCGACTTGACCGCCCCGGCTTTCCGGGAGGAAATCTTCGGGCCTGTCGTCGCGGTGGTGCCCTTCGAGGACGAGGCGGACGCTGTTCGCATCGCCAACGACACCGAGTACGGGCTTTCCGGTTCGATATGGTCCCGCGACGGAGGCAAGGCACTGCGCGTTGCGCGCGCGGTTGAGTCGGGCAACTTGTCGGTGAACTCGCATTCGTCGGTGCGGTATTGGACACCTTTCGGTGGTTTCAAACAGTCGGGCCTCGGGCGGGAGCTCGGCCCAGACGCACCCGGTTCGTTTAGCGAGATCAAGAACGTCTTTATCGCAACGGAGGAATAGAGCAATGCCAGAACCTCTTTGCCGACGCCTCGAGGGAAGGGTGGCTATCGTCACCGGTGGCGCCGGCGGCATCGGGTTGGCCACCGTCCGCCGGTTGGCCTCCGAAGGCGCCTCGGTGGTCGTGGCCGACGTGGACCCAGGAGCGGGCAAGTCAAGCGCCGACGAAGTCGACGGGCTGTTCGTCCAGGTCGACGTGAGCAACAGCGCCGAAGTCGAGCAGCTGTACAACACGGCGTACGACACTTACGGCCGGATCGATATCGCGTTCAACAACGCCGGTATTTCGCCGCCTGAGGACGACTCCATACTGACCACTGGCGTGGACGCTTGGCGTCGCGTGCAGGAAGTGAACCTTACCTCGGTTTACCTGTGCTGCCAGGCTGTTATCCCGTACATGCAGCGGGCCGGCAAGGGTTCGATAATCAATACTGCATCTTTTGTTGCGGTGCTCGGGTCGGCCACCTCCCAGATCTCCTACACGGCGTCCAAAGGCGGTGTGCTGGCGATGTCCCGAGAGCTCGGCGTGCAGTTCGCCCGCGAGGGGATCAGGGTCAACGCGCTATGCCCGGGCCCCGTTAACACGCCACTTTTACAGGAACTTTTTGCCAAGGACATCGAACGGGCCGCTCGGCGTATGGTGCACGTCCCCCTCGGGCGCTTCGCAGAGCCTGAGGAGATTGCGGCGGCCGTCGCGTTCCTGGCGAGCGACGACGCGTCGTTCGTGACCGCGTCGACGTTCCTGGTGGACGGTGGGATATCGGGAGCCTATGTGACGCCTATCTAGTGCCGCGCCACGGCTCGTAGACTTCCACCGCGAGCGGTGAGCCGGCAGGGGAGGCACGCAGTGACAATCAGGCAAGCCGGCGCGGAGCCGGGGCAAGGAGCGGGGGGACCCGAGCTCGTGGCGGTCGACCGCGCTTACGACGCCCTCTTGCGCCCGGTCCGAGCCGGCAACGCCTTCGAGGAGACACTCGAACGCTTGCTCACTGCGATAAAGCTCGGGATCGTAACCCCCGGGGCTCGGCTCCCACCCGAACGGGACCTCGCCGAACGTCTGTCGGTGAGCCGCGTGACCTTGCGCGAAGCAATGCGGGCGCTCCAGCAGAGCGGCTATGTCGAATCACGACGGGGCCGCTACGGGGGCACGATCGTCAAAGAGGTACTGCCCAAGCTCAACAAAACGGCGGCCCGACGGTTGGCCAAGCAGACCGGTGCCGACCTCGAGGATGTACTGACTCTGCGCGAAGTGCTCGAGGTCGGGGCAGCCGAGCGTGCGGCGGTCAACCGCCATGACGACGGTGACGCCAAGCACTTGACGGCATGCCTACACGATTGCGAGCGCGCGACCGGCCTCGCCGACTACCGGCGGCTTGATTCCCGCTTCCACCTTGCCGTCGCCGAGGTGGCCGGCTCACCCTCGCTCACCGCTGCGGTGGCTAAATCTCGCATGCGCGTCAACGGGTTCCTGGACGCGATCCCGCTAATCGAACGCAACGTCGTACATTCCGAAACCCAGCACGCCAAGATCGTCGCCGCAATCATCGCCGGTGACAGGGAAGCAGCCCGGCGAGCAATGGCCGAACACCTTTCCGCTACCGCAGCCCTCCTGCGGGGCTTCCTGGGCTGAAATCAGCGCTGTCCCGAAACCAGCGCAGTCCCTTGACCAGCGCAGTCCCCTTGAGCAGAGCCTCAGTCGTGGGCCGAGCGTGAATCGAAGTCCCATTCCACACCGATGCCGTCCAGCTGGTCAAGGGCGTCCCGGGTACGGCCGCCCGCGAAAAGGGCCCAGCGGCTTTCGTCGGTCACCTCGTCATCGACGGGAAGGTTCGCAACCGTGAGGACGACGAGGTCCTCGTTCGACCACAGCCGGCTCATCGGTCCCGGAAAGCGCCAGGGCTCGAACGGGCAGAGGTCCAATAAGCCAGTGCAGAGCTCGATCTCCTCGAGACTGAGGTCGTTAGCGCCCAGGTTGTACGGCCCGGACAACGCCGCCTCGAAGACCGCCATATGCCAGAGGAACATGTCCATCCGCTCCCCCGTCTGGGCCCAGTACGCACCCGCTTCGCTATCACGGTCCCACACCTCCGGGTTCGGTCCTTCACCGTAACCCCAGAACCAGGCGCGGTGATGCTCGACATAGAAGACCGTCTTTCCTTCCAGCACTGTGAGCTCATCCGGCGGGAGGGCCCTGTTCTGCTTGGCGAAGTCCTGCTGCCAGGCCTCCGTGTAGCCGTACCAGCAGCGTAGGGGGAGAGGCTCAGCACCCTCAGGGACCAGCGGCTCCGATTTCGGCGGCCCGTACCAGTGCGTGAGGAACTCCTCGAGGTCCTGGTCTGCGGTTACCTCGTCGGCGGTTACGTCGTCGTCCATCTCGTTTGACCCGGTCATGTTGCTGGCACCCTTTTTACACGGGGCGCGCAGCTCACCGGCATGTAGGTGCCCAACAAGTCCATGACGTCGTCGCCCATTTCTCGGACCGGCGTCAGTAGACCCAGACCTCCGTACCGATGGGCATGACGTTCGCTCCCCAGATCCAGTTGATCGCCTCGTCGCTCACGCGAACGCAGCCATGCGAGACCGGGAAGGGCGGCACATACGAGTCGCCGTGGACCGCAAAGCCGCCAACGAAGAACCGCGGCCGCCAAAGTGCCCCGAGGGAGTCGACGTCCAGCCCGTCGATCACGTTGTAAATGTGGAACACTCCGCTGGGCGTGGTTGCGACTGAGGTGACGCCCTGGTCGACGTAGGTGTAGCCGCCGCCCGTCGAAACGTTGAGGGTATGGAGCAGCTTGCCGCCGTCGACGACCATCAGGAGGTTGTCCTGGAGGTCGACCTCGACGACATAGCCAGCCGTCGACCGTGGCTTGGGTACGACTCCGGCCGCAAGGGCCGCGACCGTCTTCGGCCCGACAACGCCGTCGGCACTGAGGCGGGCGGCCTTCTGGAGCGCAAAGACCGCCTGTTGGGTCGAGTCGCCGAAGGTCCCGTCCGGCGTCCCCACCCAGTAGCCGAGTGACGAGAGCTCCATCTGAAGCGTCTTTACGGCCGGCCCCAAGTCACCGAGCTGGAGCCCTACGAGGGTGGTGTTCGTCACCCAGACCCGCTTTCGGGCGGGCGTGTAGATGGTGACGTTGCCGTTGTCCGGAACACTTAGGTAGTAGAGGGCATTGCCCCCGCGGTCGGTTCCCGAGCTCCAGATCGGCTTGTTGCCCTGGTAAACGACGAGGTCCCCGTCAGCCTGCATCGCCAGGACCGCCCCGGGGTGCCTGGCGGTGTTGGAAGCCCACATCGGCCGCCCGTCCCAGTAGAGGACGAGGTTGCCGTCGGGTTGCATCGCGAGCCGGTAGTCGCCGTTCGACGACGCGAGCCAAGACCCACCCTTGAGCTCGGTGCCGGCCACGAGCTCTGTTCGCGCTACGCCGGCGGCGGTGTTCGTCGCCCAGATCGCCTTTCGGGCGGCGGAGTAGATGGTGACGTTGCCGTTGTCCTGGAGGCTCAGGTAGTAGAGGGCGGTGTCCCCGCGGTCGGTTCCCGAGCTCCATATCGGCCGGTTGCCCTGGTAGACGACGAGGTCCCCGTCGGCCTGCATCTCCAGGAAGGCCCCGGGGTGCTTGGCGGTGTTGGAAGCCCACAGTGGGTGCCCCTCCCAGTAGAGGACGAGGTTGCCGTCGGCCCGCATCGCAAGCCGGTAGTGGCCGTTCGGCGACGCGAGCCACGACCCAGCCTTGAGCTCGCTGCCAGCCACGAGCTCTGTTCCGTGCGAGCCCGGCGGTCCAGGCGAGGTGGCATTTTGGTGAGGGCCGGTCGCCGCATCGCTTGGCGCTGAGCGTGCAAGCACCGCCAGGACGAGCCCGGCGACGGCCAGGGCTTGGTACCGCACTGCTGACCGCGCCGATAGTCTTCCATCCTGCGATCGGCCCACCTTGGCTGGCATGTGGCTCTCCACGTTCGAGGTTTCAAGTACCCAACGCACAACACCTGCAGACGCCGCCCTTAGGCGTCGACGTTTTCCGGACCTCGCTACCGTTTCGCTGTCTCATCGGCCAGCACAAACGACACAGCGGCGACAATAGCGGCTGGTCAGGGATCTCCAGAGGCAAGGGCCAACAGGATCAGCAACAAGTCGCGCCAAGGCCCACCAGGCCGAACCCTGACGCTGAAGCCAGTACCGGGAGGCTCATGTAACCGTTTGACGCGGGTCAACGGGCGCGCAAAGACTCCACGTGGGTAGGACGAAACGAAACTAGATATTTGGAGCGAAGACCCGTGGCATGGACTTGACCCGGCCGGGAGAACATAATGGCGCCCGCGAAAGCGGGTCGAGCCCAACCAAACGTCCACACAATGATCTGAAATTATGCACGCCCTCGAGGGGAGCGTGTGCGTTGAGCATTCACATCCTTCGCCGGACGAGGCCGCCCGCAAAAGGACGGGCCGCGCGGGGCGCCCTGAGCAGGACGGCCAGCTGGAGATGCCGAGGTTGGCTTGCAGCCCCTCTCCTGGTTGCATGTTGCCTGGTGCCGAACGCCACGGCTGTGGCTGCGCCGGGCGTGAGGCAAATTGCGGTCGGGGTCGGCTCGCCTCCCCTCAAGGCGACGCTCACCCTCCCCAATGGCAAGGGCCCCTTCCCGGCGGTCGTCCTCGTCTCGGGTCCGGGCCCAACGACCAGGACGAGACCATCGGGGCTAACCACCCGTTCTTGGACATCGCGCTAGGCCTGGCTACCCGTGGCATTGCCACGTTGCGTTACGACAAGCGCACCCTGGACTACCCAAAGATCATCGACCCGAGGACGTTCACGCCCACCCAGGAGTACGTGCCCGATGCTCTGGCCGCCATTAAGTTGCTCGAGCACAAGGCCGCCATCGACTCGCACCACATCTTCGTGCTGGGCCATTCCCAGGGCGGCACCTACGCTCCCCTTATCGCCAAGGAGGCGCCAAACGTGGCGGGCGTCGTCTTGCTGGCGGCCGGTGCCGAGACGCTGGGGCACGCTTTGCTCCGCCAGGTCCGCTACCTGGCCACGCTTCCTGGCGCGGTCGGCGCCCAAGCCAAGTCGGAGCTGCCCGAGGCCACCCAGATCGCCTCTGAGATCGACA
>DATKHZ010000355.1:0-3429 GCA_035509995.1 Acidimicrobiales bacterium
GTCGTATTCGCCTCCATCGGGGGCAGTGTAGCCCTTGTACGGGTGCCTGCGACGGGCAACGGTCAAGTTCGCGCCGGACCAGCTGCGCGAGCACGAGGGTGCGCCGACTCGTACGCTGCGCGGAGCCGTTCCGCCGAAACCTTCGTGTAGACCTGGGTAGTCGCTATCGAAGCGTGGCCGAGCAGCTCTTGGACCACCCGGATGTCGGCTCCGTGGTCGAGCAGGTGGGTAGCGCAGCTATGCCGAAGGACGTGCGGGCTGAGCCGCCCACCAAGGCTCACTCGCTGCCCGTAGAACCGCACGATCCCCCAGGCGCCCTGACGGGTGAGGCGGCCCCCGCGCAGGTTGAGGAAAAGGGCGTCCGAGTCGGCTCTCCGCGCCCACTTCGCTGGCACGAGGACCGGTCTGCCACCGGGGCCCATCCACGCCGCCAGAGCTTCGCGGGCATAGCGCCCCAAAGGGACCATGCGCTCTTTGCGCCCTTTGCCGACAACGCGCACGAGCTGGTCCTCGACCGCGAGGTCAGGTATCGACAACCCGGTGAGCTCGGAGATCCTCATGCCTGTCCCGTAGAGAAGCTCCAGGACGGCGCGGTCGCGCAGCTGCGCCGGTCCGCCGCCTGTGACGGCCGCCAGAAGGCAGCCCACCTCGTCCTCGCTCAGTGCCTTGGGGAGCCCCTGGGGGACGGGGGGCGGTTTCAGGTCCAACGTCGGGTCAACCTGGGTGGTCCCCTCTTGAAGAAGGAACCTGTGCAGAGAGCGTACCGAGACCATCGAACGCGCAATGGAGGCGGGAGCCAAACCGATGCCGCGAAGGTGTGCCACGTATTGGGCCACCGCCGCCTCTTCCACCCTCGCCCCTTCGACGCTGGCAGCGGCACTCAGGCCGCGACCTCGGAGCCAGGTTTCGTAGGCAACGAGATCCCTTCGATAAGCAGCCAAAGTGTTCCGGCTGCGTCCCTTTTCGACAGCGAGCCAGCTGAGAAGTTCCTCGCCTGGAATGCTCAGGGCCGCGGCGCCGCCCATTTTTGCTATCCCAGCTCCGCCTGAGCCAGGAAGAGCGCGACGATCGTCTTGGCATCTGTGATGCGACCGGATCGTACGAGCTCGCCCACCTCGGCGATCGGGTACCGCTCTACGGTCATGTGCTGTTCTTCGATCCCATGACGGGCGTCGGGCACCTCCCTCAGGTCCCTGGCCAGGAAGCACCACGACTCCTCGTCGGAAAAGCCGGGCGAATTGTAAAAGCGCCCGATCAAGTCGAGACGGCCCGCCTCCAGGCCGGTCTCCTCGACGAGCTCGCGGGCCGCCGTGAGCTGCGGCGGTTCGCCGGGGACGTCGCGCCTGCCGGCCGGCACCTCCAAGAGCTCACTGTCCAGCGGCGCTCGGTACTGGCGGACGAAGACAACCTCGTCGGTGCGCCCGTCAACGGGGACGGTGACCACGGCGCCGGGGTGGTGCACCAGATCCCGCTCGAAACGCTCGCCGCCGGGGCCTTCGAAGGTCCCCTGGGCCACGTGGAGCAGGGTTCCCCGGTAGACGGTGCGCTCGCCCAGCTTTCGGAAGTTATCGGAGGGCAATGCCGGCCTCTTCGGCGGCGTCACGCGGCGCCAGTGGCACAGCGCGCAGTTGATCGGGGTCGATCAGGTGCGGCTGCCGCCCTTCGGCCCTATCCGATGCCGCTCCGACCAGCGCCCTGAAGAGGGGGTGCGGGCGGTCCGGGCGGCTCTTGAACTCCGGGTGCGCCTGGGTCCCTATCCAAAGAGGGTGGCTGGGCAGTTCGATCATCTCGACCAACCGCCCATCAGGGGACTCGCCCGAGCATACGAGGCCTGCCTGTTCGAGCCGGCTGCGGTAGCGGGAGTTGAACTCATAGCGGTGGCGGTGCCGCTCGAAGATGAGCATCTCGGGGGAGCCATAGATGTCAGCCATCTGCGTCCCTGGCCGGATCTTGGCCGGGTAGGTGCCGAGACGCATCGTCCCTCCGTAGTTGGACTGGCTGACGATCTCTCTCTGGTCGTCCATCAGGTCGATGACGAGGTGGGGAGCGCTGGGGGAGAACTCGCGGGAATTGGCACGCTCCAGGCCGGCGACATTGCGGGCGAACTCAATGACCATGACCTGCAGCCCGAGGCAAAGTCCGAGGCACGGGATCTGGCCCTCTCGGGCGTAACCGACGGCGGCGATCATGCCTTCTATCCCGCGTTCGCCGAAGCCGCCCGGGACGATCATGCCGTCGAGGTCCCGGAGGCGGCCTTCGGCCATCAAGCCTTCGACCTCTTCGGCCTGGACCCAGTCGAGCTGGACCTTCGCGCCGTGGGCGTAACCCCCGTGGCGAAGCGCCTCGACCACGGACAGGTAGGCATCGGGGAGGTTGACGTACTTTCCGATCAGGCCGATCCGCACCGGCTTGGAGGCCGACTCCACTCGCCGCACCAGGGCTTGCCAGTGCGAGAGGTCCAGACGGCCGGGACGGGCCCCTTCCTCACCCTCCGCCGCGCCCTGGAGGCGCAGGAGCTGGCAAACGTAGTCGTCCAAGCCCTCGTCGTGCAGAGAAAGTGGGATCTCGTAGAGGTTGGGTGCGTCCACATTGGAAATGACTGCCTCTTCGGGTACGTCGCAAAGCAGCGAGATCTTGGTCTTCATGTTGGCCGGCACGGTGCGGTCGCTGCGCAGGATTATGACGTCCGGCTGCACTCCTCGGGAACGGAGCTCTGTGACCGAGTGCTGCGTGGGCTTGGTCTTTTGCTCGCCCGAAGGGCCGAGGTAGGGCACAAGGGTCACGTGTACATAACAGACGTTGTCGCGCCCTACGTCCTTGCGGAACTGGCGGATCGCCTCCAGGAACGGGAGGATCTCGATGTCGCCCACCGTCCCGCCGATCTCGGTGATCACGACGTCGACGTCTTCGGTACCGAGGCGGCGGATGCGCAGTTTGATCTCGTTGGTGATGTGCGGGATCACCTGGACGGTCTTGCCGAGGTACTCGCCCCGGCGTTCCTTCGCGATGACGGACTGGTAGATGGAACCGGTGGTGGCGTTGGAGTCGCGAGAGAGGGCCTCGTCGATGAAGCGCTCATAGTGACCAAGGTCAAGGTCCGTTTCCCCGCCATCTTCTGTGACGAAGACCTCGCCATGCTCGAAGGGGTTCATCGTTCCCGGGTCGACGTTGATGTACGGGTCGAGCTTCTGCATCGTCACCCGCAGGCCCCGGCTTTTGAGGAGCCGCCCCAGTGACGCAGCGGTAAGCCCCTTTCCGAGGGAGCTCGCCACTCCTCCGGTCACGAAGATGTGCTTCGCCAAATTTCCTCCATGCTCGGCTAACTGTGGTGGCCGGTGGAGGCTCGTCTTCCTTCGAGCGCGCTGGCTCGTGAGGACGGTCCCTGGGTGGCCACCCCACCCAACCCCAGCCCCCGCGAGAAATTTGTGG
>DATKHZ010000356.1:0-6697 GCA_035509995.1 Acidimicrobiales bacterium
GTTGTCGCGGCCATCGGACAACGGGCATACGCCGTTCGGGGATATCTTCTACAGTGAGAGCCCCGACCTGCGCTTTTGGGGTCGGCACCGCCACGTGATGAGCCCGGTGACAAACACCTGGCAAGCGACCAAGGTCGGAGGAGGTCCCGTGCCACTAGAAACCTCCGAGGGTTGGTTGCTCGTTTACCACGGAGTGCTGACCTCTTGTAACGGCTTCGTCTACAGTGCCGGCGTGGCGTTGCTCGACCTGGACGAACCCTGGAAAGTCATTGCTCGTTCAGCGCCTTACGTCTTGTCGCCGCAGACGTCCTATGAGTGCGTAGGTGACGTCCCGAATGTCGTTTTCCCATGCGCGATGCTCTGCGACGGGCCTACGGGCCGGGTGGCGTTGTATTACGGAGCCGCCGATACCGTGACCGCTCTCGCCTTCGGTTACGTGCCAGAGCTGGTCGACTTCGCCAAGGAACATTCGCTGTAGGTCTCAGATCTCAAGTCCCTCAGCGCCTTTAGGCTCCCGCCGAGAGGAGCTTGGCGGCGTTGGGAAGGCTGTTGGGGCTGGGCCGGACGCCCACTGGGCAGTCAGTTGTCACCGACCCGTTCACGTTCCAGTTCTGCGGGTGGGCCTTGTTCGCCTCCGGTAAGTACGCCCTGTACTCCTCCTGGCTTGCGAACCAGTAGAAAGGGGGCAGCAGGTTTGTGAAGCCAGCCGGGAAAAATGTGCTCAGCTCGTCGCCAGCTTTGTCGGTTTGGACAGAACCCTCCACCGGGCTCGCGTCAGTCCCGATGGAAGCGAGGATGGTCCAACCCGAGGGCTCCCAACCCTTTCCACGGTCTTCGACCTGTAGCAAAACTGCTCTCTGCGACTTTCCGGCGTCGCTGCGGTGCCGGTACACGTAAATGGCCCAGGACAAATAGACGCCTTCCGGCACGAGGGCCAAAGGCGTCCGGAACTTGTAGGAAACCAATAAACCGCCCGCGCGCGGCACAAGGCTAACGGACTCGATCTGAGGTACCGAACTGACGTGTGGGTTGCCTTGAACTGTGGACGACGGCTGCGGGTTAGTGCAGGAAAAGCTGGCCGTTGTGGCCACAGCGGGAGCCTGGTGCGGAGCCGGTTGTGCCACGCCTGCGCCTGTGCATGTAACCGTGGTTAGCGCGACCGCGAACGTGACCGAGAGTGGGAGAACCGCACCACACCGCCGCCCTGTGCGGGCTGGCTTGTTCACGTTTAGCAGCCTACAAGAGTTCCTGTGCCGGCGCTCCCTTGTTTACCAACCAGCGGCAGCGGTTATCGGGGCCGACAACGGCGTACCGGCCAGGTCGCCGAGGGTTGGCGCGTCCCCAAAGGGATCGACAACCCCGTTTGCCAGGACGACCCAGGCGCCGCCGCCGTCAGCCGTAGGGACGATCGCCACAGCGCGATTGCGGGTTGTAGTCATTTTTTTGGAGTCCCAAGAACCGAGCAATTTGGCATCACCCTCAGGGAACGTCGTCCCGTTGTCGAGGAGCACCCAGTAACCCCGGCCGTCTGGCGTGCGTGCTGCCGATGTGGCAACTAGCTGGTCTGCCACCGCGGAGCTCTCGCAGTTTCTGTCAGCGATCTTGGGTGCATTGCCAAAGGCCACCATGTCGCAGTTGGAAAGTAACAGCCAGTACCCTCCGCCCGTAGCGTCAGGCACGACAGCGACTGCCGGTGCATTGCAGCCACCGATGCTCGCACACGAGCCTTCGAAGTGCGCGTCGCCAAAAGCGAAAACGCCACCGTCTTTGGCCACCATCAGGTAGCCCTTCCCGTCCGGCGTGGGCACGATGCCGACAATTGGCGCCGACAGGTGGTGCCCCGAGCCGGCCCCAACGGGGCCGATGCCGTCAGCGGGGAGTGAGCCCACATAACTGGCATCCCCAAAGGCGAACACGCCCCCATCGGTTGCCACCAACCAGTAGCCGCCCCGGTCAGCGGTGAGCGCAATGCCCGCTATCGGGCGCTGTAAATGTAGGGGCCCAGCCGACCCGTCGGACTTTGCGGAGCCGAACGCAAACATTTCTCCATCTCGGCCCGCCAGCCAGTAGCCCTGTTGCCCAGGCGCTTGGCCCTGTGGCGCCGGTAGTGCCGGTGCCGTGCTCGTTGTCGGAGCCGCGACGGTCGTCGTGCTGGTGGTCGAAGAACTGCTTGTACTAGTTGAAGAAGTGCTCGACCCGGGTCCGTTGCTTATGGGCACTGCCGGTGGCGAAGCAGGCGGTGTCGTGGAGCCATAGGTGTCTATGAAGGAGCCCGAGGCCGGGTTGTACTGGTCCGGGTAGGCGAGTATTTGTTGGGAGGTGTTGACCATGTAGACGGGGTACGCGCTGGCAGAGGCGGTCCCGGGGCCTTGCACCGCCAAATTGTTGAACTGTACAGTGCCGAAATCGGCCAACGGCTCGATCGTATTGTCCGACGCCAGCGTGGGCGCCTCTTCGACCCATTCGGCGCTGTTACCCGGGGCGTTGTAGGCGATCGGTTCGGCCCAAGTTGTGCCCTCTGTGGCGTCGTCGACGGTTATTGTCCAGCTACCGGGCTGGCCTTCGGCGATGGTGACAGAGATCTGGTCGCCTGGCGAGACGGGCCCCAGTTCGGTCGCAACCGCTGGCAACATCTCGTACCAGGCGTAGTAAACGGGCCCCGAAGGCGACCAGCTTTGGTCCGTCCCGGCCTGGACCAGATCTGAGGTCGCCGTCCCGTCTATGCCGACCCAGCTGCTCGAGTCCCCTGCGGTCCCCGCCTGGACGGCTGGTACCGTCCAGCTAGCTGAGACCCCTGTGAACACAGCGCTGCTCCCGGAGTCGACATAGCCTGACCAGTTCTGCGATGCCATTGCTCCGTCCCGGAGCATTTGGCGGGTGCCGACGGCTCGGACCAGAGGCGTGGTGTGCGGCCACGACGCGGGCAGCGGTTTCCCGGCGCTCAGAGGGAGCACTCGCCCGAGCCCTGATGCCAAGGCGGGAAGACGGCTCGGCGTCGCTATGTGCACCCTCCCGGCGGCCGGCGCAACGGCCGGGACAGCCGACGTCAGGTCGGCACTCGCAGGCGTCGTGCCCCAGAGGCCGGCGGCCGCGACCAGCACGCTTCCACCGGCTGCGGCGGTACGGAGGGCTCTGATGGTTCGCCGCAGGGGAGTGGTTGACCTGAGAGCGCCAGTTGACCGCATGTTCCTCTGTTACCTTCCGGGTGGGCTCGACAAAAGGCTGCTTGACTGCGGCTGCCAGTACAGCGGCGCCTCTAGCCATATCGGCGGGCTCCCCGGCCCGGCTGAGCCTCAGCCGACACTACGCTGTGCGAAGGGGAAAGCCCTGGGCCAAAGCGGCCCTTTCTAGTGGAGCCACGACGAGTGTCCTTCAACGGTGACGACGTCTACACCGAAACCGAGAGCGATGGCGGCACGCTCGCCAACCCGGGGGAAGGGGTCAAATGGCCAAGTTGACTAGGGGTTTCCTGGGCCGCGGGCGAGCGGCCCGTGACCCGCGGCTGCCTCCCGGCCAGTACGACATCGGAGACGGTTGGCCCGTCCTGACTGCGGAGGTCACTCCGCACCTCGACGCGGCTGGCTGGACGTTCACCGTCGAAGGCCTCGTAGCCAACCCCACGACTTGGACCTGGGACGAAATTCACGCGCTCGAACCGTCGTCCTACAGCGGTGACATCCATTGCGTGACGACGTGGTCCAAGCTCGGCGTCAGCTTTAGCGGCGTCTCAGTCGACACCGTGCTCGGCAAGGCGGGCGTCCAACCAGCCGCGAGCCACGTGCTCGCGTTCTCGCACACTGGCTACACGACGAACCTGCCGTTGGCGGACGTGACGGGTGGGAAGGCCTGGGTAGTCTGGGAGTTCGAAGGCAAAGCCCTGCCCGCCGATCACGGTGGCCCGGCGCGTCTGCTCGTGCCTCACCTTTACTTCTGGAAGAGCGCGAAATGGGTGGCCGGCTTGCGGGTACTCGACCACGACGAGGCAGGTTTTTGGGAGCGCAACGGCTACCACGACCGCGGCGACCCGTGGCTAGAGCAGCGCTACCTGGGCGACTGAGTGACGGCCGCCTTCCCTTCGTCGACGTTGTCCTGCGACGGGCACTGAGCTGGCCGTCGAGCCAGTGGCCTCCATAGACAAAATGAACGTGCCCTCCAGGACGAGCCCCTGGCAGACGGCCACGGTCATCCAGGTCCGGCCCGAGACAGCGCGCGCCAAAACCTTCCGCCTGGCCCTTGCCCAGCCGTCTCGTCACCTCGCTGGCCAGCATTACGTGGTCCGCTTGACCGCTCCTGACGGCTACTCGGCGTCCCGTTCGTATTCGGTCGCGTCCGCCCCCGACGGTTCCAACGAGATCGAAGTGACGGTCGAGCGCCTGGAGGACGGTGAGGTTTCGTCCTTCCTGCACGACGTGGTGGTCGTCGGAGACGAGCTGGAGATCAGGGGACCGATCGGGGGGTGGTTCGTCTGGGAGGGTGCCTCGCCGGCCGTGCTGGTAGGGGGTGGGTCGGGAGTGGTGCCGCTGATGGCCATGCTGCGCCTCGCCCGCAACCTCGGCCGCCCCGAGCTGGTGCGCCTCGTGGTATCCGTACGTTCCCCTGCAGACCTCTACTACTCAGACGAGCTCCCCGGGCCTGAGAGCTTGGTCGTATACACTCGCTCCGCTCCTGCGGGCTACGGCAGGCCACCGGGTCATCTCAACGCATCCGACCTTGCTCCGGCGCTTCTTCCGGGCGCGACAGGCTACATCTGCGGGTCCTCGGGCTTCGCCGACGCAGCCAGCACCCTGCTTGTCACCGCTGGGGTAAGCGAAGCCCAGATCCGGGTCGAACGTTTCGGTCCGAGCGGCTGACAGGCATGGGGGCGGGCTGACAGGCACGAGGGCCGGCTGACAGGCACGAGGGCCCGCTGACAGGCATGCAGGCGCCGCCGGCGCTAATTGACCGGGACGCCCATGTCGGCCAAGGCCTTCATTTCCTTTTTCAGGTCGGCCACTTCGTCCCGGAGCCGGGCTGCGTACTCGAAACGCAAGTCCGCCGAAGCGGTGTGCATTTCGTCTTCAAGAGCTGATATGAGCCGGGAAAGGTCCGCCTTGGGCATGCCGGCCAGGTCGGAGCGGGAGCGGTCGTGGCGGCGGCTCCGCCGGTCCGAACCGGGAACGGGCGCCGTCGAGCCGGGCCCGGAGCTGTCGCCACGCCCCAGCATGACCAAAATGTTGCTGACAGCGCGCCGGATCGTTTGGGGGTTTATGCCGTTTTCGGCGTTGTACTCCTGTTGGAGCTGACGGCGCCTGTGGGTCTCGGAAATGGCGCGCCGCATGGAGTCGGTCATCTCGTCGGCGTACATGATCACCGAGCCGTCCACGTTGCGGGCAGCCCGCCCGATCGTCTGGATGAGCGACGTTTCCGAGCGAAGGAACCCCTCTTTGTCGGCGTCGAGGATCGCCACCAGGGAAACCTCCGGGAGGTCGAGGCCTTCGCGGAGGAGGTTTATTCCGACAAGTACGTCGAACTCGCCCAGACGGAGATCTCTCAGGATCTCTATCCGTTCGAGTGTTTCCACATTGGAGTGCAGGTAGCGCACTTTCAGGCCCTGCTCGAGGAGGTAGTCGGTAAGGTCCTCAGCCATTTTCTTGGTAAGTGTGGTAACCAGCACCCTGTCCCGGGCCGCGACTCGTTTGGTTATCTCCGTTATGAGGTCGTCTATTTGGCCCTTGGTCGGCCTCACGACCACCTCGGGGTCGATTAGGCCCGTCGGGCGGACTATTTGCTCCACCACCTGGTTGGACACCGATATCTCATAAGCCGACGGGGTCGCCGACATGAAAATGCACTGGTTTATCCGCTCCATCAGCTCGTCGTAACGTAGAGGCCGGTTGTCGGCCGCCGACGGGAGGCGGAAGCCATGCTCGATCAACGTCTCCTTGCGGGAGCGGTCGCCGTGGTACTGGCCGTGCAACTGCGGTACAGCCACATGCGATTCGTCGATTACCAACAGGTAGTCTTTCGGGAAAAAGTCGAGCAGTGTGAACGGGGGTTGACCCGGCGACCGTCCGTCGATGTGGCGGCTGTAATTCTCGATACCGGCACAGCTGCCTACCTCCGCCATCATTTCCAGGTCATAGCTCGTGCGCATTCGTAGCCTCTGCGCTTCGAGCAGTTTGCCCGCGCTTTCGAAGTACTCCAAGCGTTGTTGCAGCTCGACCTCGATGCCCTCGATGGCGCGGCGCATCCGTTCGGTGCCCGCAACGTAGTGGGTCGCAGGGAAAACAACGACATCTTGGACGTCGTTGAGGAGCTCGCCCGTGACCGGGTCGACGCGGGTGATGCGCTCTACTTCGTCACCGAACAGCTCGATCCGCAAGATGTGCTCTTCGTACGCCGGGTGCACCTCGATGGTGTCCCCGCGCACCCGGAACTTGCCCCGGACGAGGTTGGCATCGTTGCGTTCGTACTGCATGTCGACGAGCCTGCCGAGAATGGCTCGCTGGTCGTGGTCCTGGCCGACGGTGAGGGAGAGGATCTTCTGCGAGTACTCCTCGGGCGAGCCCAGGCCATAAATGCACGACACCGAAGCCACGACGATCACGTCACGCCTGGTGAGCAGTGCGGACGTGGCGGAGTGCCGGAGGCGGTCGATCTCGTCGTTTATCGAACTGTCTTTTTCGATATAGGTGTCGCTGGAGGGGATGTACGCCTC
>DATKHZ010000357.1:0-6582 GCA_035509995.1 Acidimicrobiales bacterium
CCGTGGCAGACGTCGTGGAAGGGACCACCACTGTGGTGGTCGTAGCCGGGTGCACTGCAACGGTTGTCGACGGCAACGGGGCAGAGGTGGGAGGAGGAGGAGCAGGGAGCAAGGGTAGGTTCGCTACCCCAACCACGGCGCTGCCCGCTTGGCCGAGATAGACCCACGAAACCGTCACGGTCGGGGTCGGGCAAGTGGTCGGCCACTCCACGGTGACGGGGAACGCAGCTGCCGCTCTAACGGGGGTACCCGCACTGCAGGTTCGCCCACCGGCCTCGGTGACCTGCCAGTCGGTCCCGGGCGGCTCGCCGCTCCCGTTGTAGGTGACCAGGAGGTCGAAGGTGGCGCAGTAGCGGCCACAAGGCTCGCTGACGGCGACGCTGAACCGGTAGGACGGGACCGCACCAATGGAAAACGCCGAGGTAAATGCGCGCGACGGCACGCCGTAGGGGTCAGGCGACAGCGTGCTGTGCAGCGTCAACGTCAGCCTGCAATGCCCCCCGATCTGGTCCAGGTCGAGGCTGGACGTGAACTGGGCTCGCGCCAACGTTCCACTAACGGGCAAGACTTCCGAAGAGCAGGTCACCTTCCCTTGCGCCTGGAACGAGCCGGGGGGCAGCCCGTGGAAGGTGGCGACGACCGTGCCAGAACTGGGATCGGGCTGCACGACGCCTGCGGCATGCATGTGGAGCCGAGCGGGCCAGGGAAGCGTCTTGCCGAACGATGGGCTTGTGATCGTCACTGCCGCCGAGGGGTGGCCGACCGGAGTGACGGTGACGGTCGCCCGGTAGAGCTTCGCGGGGTCGAGGCCCGGGACGGCAACCCCCAGGGAAGATGTCGGGCCGACGTTATGGCCGCCGACGGCATATGTGAACGTTACTTGGTCGCCGCCGAAGGCCACTTCATTTGAGGAGTTCGGGACCATGACAACTTTGAGGGCGGCGGTGATGGTTTGACCGGTTGGAGCCCCGGCAGCAAAAAGCTGGAGATCGGAGGCGTCTGGCGGCTGCCACGCCTGAGTGCAGGCCTGGGCGGAAGTTGGCCCCCCGACGAGCCCGGTGCTGCTGACGCCCTGGACGCTGAACGAGAGAGAGTCTCCCAGCAAGCCCAGGTCGTCGGCCGGGTTGACGGTGACGCTGTTGCGCGACCCGGGGACCTCGACCCGGGGCGGTATGCCGACGAAGGCCGTCCCGCACGACGAGCCGGTAACGGTCCACGAACTGGCCGGTACCTCGCAGCTCGGGCCGCGGCACGCCGTCCAGGAAACCAGCCAGCCACCGATCCCGTTAGCGACCGCCGTCACAGAGGCCGGAGCGCCGGGCCCGACCGCGCTCGTGACGAACCTGACCGGGGCCGAAGACGTCGACCGGTGGCCGATATAGGCGGTCACGACGGCCTCGTAGCTGGTCCCCGGGATGAGCCCCGGGAAAAGGAGCTGCTGCTGGCCGTTGACAACCTGGACCGGGTGCGCCGGCTGGGGGCCACCACCGATAGCCGCGACGGTCACTGACCACGTGCTCGGCAGGCAGTCCTGTTCGGTCAGCAGGTGGTAGGTCCAGGCGACCAGTGCCGACTCGTCCGACGGCGAGATCGAACTGATCTGTGGTTCGTAAGGTTTCTCGGCGGTTGTGGCGCAATCGGCCTGTTCGGTGACGGGTTGGAGGGGTTGCACCTGTTGGACCGGCTGGACCGGCTGGACCGGCGGGGGCAAGGTGGTCGGGGTGGTGGACGGCGTTTTCGAATGTGGGCCCGGAGGGCTTGTCGGCGGTGGCTTGTGTTTCTTTTCAGCCTTCACGTTGGCGTCACCCGGGCCGGCCGCGCTCACAACGACGGCGGTCGACTTGTTGACAATCACAGGAGAGTGGCTGTGGTCGGTGAACACGACGACCGCGAGAAGGCTGTCCGGGTTGTTGAAGATGACCCGAGGCCCGTCGACAAGGACCTCTGCTCCTTGGAAGCTCGCCTTTTCGGTTTCGCCGGCCGCCGGGTAGCTGAGCGCACCGGGTACGGGCTTCATCGCCCCCGTGCCGGGCCGCACCATCCACAGCGTCGGTTGCCCAGGTTGAGCCTGGTCCAGCGTGTACAGCTCACCGTACGAGTAGGCCGGCACAGCGGGCTCGGCGCCGGGCCCGAATGCCTTCAGCACCTCGAGGCCGGTTACCGCACCATCAGGGCCCACTCCGAACACGGACCATCCCGACGACACCCTTGCCAGGAACCAGAGTTCGCCCGACACCCCTTGCACGGGCAAGAACTGGGTTGCGCGGGCAGTCCCGGGGATCGCGACGGTTTCCTCGACGCCGTTTGCTCGCAGCAGCTCCACCTCGCCAGGCAGTGCGACGCCCAATGTCGTGGGGGAGGCTTCGAGCGCCGCGTCGGCACACCGAACGGGCAAACTGGCCCGGCTCCCCACCGACAGTCCCTGGCCGACCTGTACAGCCGGTCGCACCCGGAGCAGGCCACATTTTGCGCCCTGCCCAGTCAGGAGCCACAGGGCACCCCTTGCGACAGCCGCAGCGCCCGGCCGGTCGGTGGCCGGCGCACCCAACTTTGTGAACCCAAGCGGCCGGACCGAACGGTGCAAACCCTCTGCCAAAGCTTCAGCCCCAGCCACCACAGTCGACGAGTCCACCAGCGAGATCGTGCTGTCGGGTGCATATCGCACGATGTAGGTGGCCGTTCCGTCGGGAAATCCTGCCGCTCCCGTCTGGTGGTTGAGCGGCCCAAGGGAGATCCCATTGGTGGGCGGGCCGAGCACGTAATTGTCCTTCGCGAGCATGTTGAAGCTACCCGTGGCCCGGTTCACGAGCATCGTGCCCGCCGCCGTCGGGACTGCCTCGACTTCCCCGTAGCTCGTGGCCCCGACCTGGGCGTACACCCCCTCGAGCTGGACGGTCACCGCGCCGGTCGCCAGGTCGATGACGGTGAGCGGCCGGTAATCGTCGAGCACGAGCGAGCCGCCGAAGATCGTCGGGTGCCGCGAGGGCGGCGATTGCCCGGTGGCAGCGGACCACACCAGCCCGCCGATCAGCAGGAGGCTTACAAGAACACCAGTGGCGGCCCCGAAGGCGCCAAAGTTCGCGGCCCGCCTCTCGCCTGCACTTGGCAGACCAAATCGGGACGGGCCAGCTGGGCTAACGACATCGAAGAGCGCGCTGTCTCGGGGCGTCGTCATCGTCTGGAATTAGGAACCTGAACTCCAGGTTACTGGCTCCTCTAGCCACAATACGTGACCATCTGGTGTCGGTACGCGTTGGGAGCCCGGGTCGCGGAAGAACCTGTCGGTTCAAGCGAAGAACGCACGCGTCAAAGAACCACGCACCCTGTCGGTCGGGCCATTCCGTCCGACCCTCACCTCGGCCATTCCGTCCGGCCCTCATCTCGGGCGGTCCGCCGGTCCCAACGTCGGGCGGTCCGCCGGCCATCACCTTTGGCGAGCGGGGACGCCGGTAGGCTCGCGGCAATGGGTTACCAGGTGAGCACGCCTGTCTTCGAGGGCCCGTTTGACCTGCTGCTTCACCTGGTGACCCGGCAACAGGTGGACATCTGGGAGCTTTCGCTTTCTTCCATCGTCGATGAGTACGTAGCCACCATCGAACGTATGGAGGCGCTGGACCTCTCGGTAGCAACTGAGTTCTTGCTGACCGCGGCGGTGCTGCTCGAGCTGAAGGCTCGCAGGTTGCTCCCGGAGAGCTCCGATGGCGAAGACGAGGAGGAGCTGGCCCTTTGGGAGGAACGGGACCTGCTGCTTGCGAGGCTGCTCGAGTGCAAGACGTTCAAGGATGCCTCACAGGCCATGGCCCGTCTTATGGACGCCTCCGACCTCAGCGTCGCGCGCCGGGCCGGACTGGAAGAACGCTTCGTGGGCCTTGCTCCGGACCTCCTCGAAGGCATTGGCACCGAGGACCTGCGCCGGGCGATCGTCAAACTGCTGGCCGCGAAGCCGGTCGTGCGGGTGAACACAGACCACGTCGCCCCGGTCAGAGCAAGCGTGGCCGACACCGTGGCAGACCTGGTGGCAACGCTGCCGGCGGTTGGGCGCACCACGTTTAAGCGGCTCACGGCCGGGCTCTGCGCGAGGCTCGACATAATCGTTCATTTCCTGGCACTGTTGGAGCTCTACAAGCGCGGAGCTGTGGACCTGGAGCAGACCACCAGGCTCGGCAAGCTTCACGTCAGCTGGCTCGGTTTGGATGACGAAGACGATGACGTCGACGACACCTCGCCCCGGGAGGCTGTGCTTGTTATGGGCCTCTCCGCCACCGACGAATACGAGGGCTGACAGACAGTGGGCGACGACGACAACACCAGGTCCGCGGGGCAGGAGATCGACCTGGACCATTTGGACCATATCGAAGACGTTCGCGGCTACCTCGAACAACGGCGGGCAATCGAGGCGGTCCTCATGGTTGCCGAGTCGCCCGTGGAGCCGACGATGCTGGCACAGTTGCTCGAGCTTTCGCCGGCGACCCTGGAGCAGATCTGCGATGACCTGGCCCGCTCTTACCGCGACGAACCGCGCGGCTTCGAGCTCGTACGTGTCGCCGGCGGCTACCGGTTCCAGAGCCACCCCGACATGGCACCGTACATCGAGCGTTTCGTGCTCGAGGGCCAGTCGGCGCGTTTGTCGGGTGCTGCGCTGGAAAGCCTGGCGATAGTGGCGTACAAACAGCCCATCTCCCGTGCCCAGGTTGCGGCGATCCGGGGGGTCAACTCCGACGGCGTGCTGCGGGGTCTTTGCATACGCGGCTACGTAACAGAGGTTGCACGGGACCCGGGCCCCGGCCAAGCCCTCCTATACGGCACGACGACATTGCTGCTCGAGCGGCTCGGCCTGGACAAGATCGAGGACCTACCGCCTCTCGGCGACTTCGTCCCCGGCCCCGAGGTCATGGACGCTCTGGAGCAGGGCCTGCGCCCGGTTTAGCAGCAGTACCTCTGAGCCCGTGTGAGGCCCGAAGGCGCAATTTATTCAGCCCCTGGGCTGGGGGCTCCGTCGGGGCCTTCGGCACCGGCTGGACCAGCAGAACTGTCAGGCCCGGTTCGCCCAGCCTGCTCGCCGGCCAGTATTGCGTAGAGCCGCTTGCGGGCGTCGTCGAGGACCTTGGCAGCTTCTTCGTACTCGCGAGGGCCGCCGCTCATGCCGACCTGTCCTACGACAGGCATGAGCTTTGCCACCGCATGGCGAAGCGCCCGCGCGCCCAGAGGGGCACCCGCTGCGACTTCTTCCCACGGAGCAGGCCCTTTGGCCACCTCGGCGGCGGCTCGCTGGCCTTCTTCTGTCAGGTTGAAGCGCCTCTTGCCGGCGCTGTCGTCCAGGTGCGCGACCACGAGGCCCTCGTCTTCGAGCAACTGGAGAGTCGGGTAAATAGAACCCGGGCTTGGCCTCCACAAGCCCTCGGTGCGGTCAGAGAGCTCGCCGATGATCTCGTAGCCATGCATCGGGCGCTCGTTCAAAAGAGCGAGGATCGCGCTGCGCACATCGCCGCGCCTTGCACGGCCCCAGGGCCGCGCACCGGGCCGTCCCCAGCCCCTGCCCATGCCGGCGCCTTGCGCACCGGGTGCTCCGGGCCCGAACGGGCCACCATAGAACCACATCCTGTTCGGCCCACCGGACAGGTCATCGGGGTTCCCAGGTCCTTCACCTGGGCCAGCCCACGGTGGGCCCGACCAACCGCCGCCCCTGGGGCCGCGCCGGCCCCTTCCCCACTCCGGGCCTTCTTCAAAACGTTCATGACGGTGCATCTATATCTTCCTCCTGTCGTGCCGGCATCTCTTGTCGGCGACAGAGAGCACTATATCGCGATATATCGGTAACTGGCGAAGCTCTGGGTTTTGCCCTCGCAAGCAGGACTAAGATCGGGATGGTGCCGCGCGACAGAGCAGTGCCGGGCGAGAGCGCAGTCTCCCGAGCGGGCTTGGCAGACGAGAACCCCTGGACGGCCGCGGCCACCGAGACAGGAGAACGGCTCCAGAAGGTGCTCGCCAAGTCGGGGCTCGGGAGCCGCCGGACCTGTGAGCTGCTGATCGCAGAGGGCCGCGTGAAGGTCAATGGAGCTCCGGCGCGCCTCGGCCAGCGGGCAGACAGCGCCCACGACCACATCGAAGTAGACGGGATACCGTTGCCGGTCCGGGAAGGGCTCGCCTACTACCTGCTCAACAAGCCGGTCGGTGTCGTATGCACCGCCACGGACCCCCAGGGCCGCCAGACCGTGCTCGAACTCGTACCCGAAGTGCCTCGGGTGTTCCCGGTCGGGCGCCTGGATATCTCGTCCGAGGGGCTCATCGTGGTCACCAACGACGGAGAACTGGCCTTCCAGCTGACGCACCCGAGCTTCGGCGTCGTGAAGGAGTACGTCGTCGAGGTCGAAGGCAAACTGTCGAAGGAGGCGGTCGGCCACTTGCGCCGCGGCGTCCAGTTGGAAGACGGTTTGACCGCTCCGGCGAAGATCTCCGTGCTGGCACCGAACTCCGCCCGGGTCTCCATCCACGAGGGCCGGAACCGCCAAGTGCGGCGGATGTGCGAAGCCGTCGGCAACCCAGTGCGCCGCTTGGTCAGGACTCGTATCGGGCCGCTCTACG
>DATKHZ010000358.1:0-2335 GCA_035509995.1 Acidimicrobiales bacterium
GGGCTACATCCCTATCAACCACCACTGCGAGACCAACGTCGCCCATATCTACGCAGCCGGCGACGTCTCGGGGAAACTGCCCCTATCGTCGGTCGCGGCGATGCAGGGCCGCAAGGTCGCCGAGCACATAATGGGCCTCCACACGCTCGAACATCGCCACATCGACTACGACAA
The DNA here is from genome assembly GCA_035509995.1 of Acidimicrobiales bacterium. Lineage (GTDB taxonomy): Bacteria > Actinomycetota > Acidimicrobiia > Acidimicrobiales > Palsa-688 > Fen-671. The sequence continues at coordinate 175 of DATKHZ010000358.1, forward strand.
AGCTGCGTCGGCAATCTTCACCGAGCCCGAGATCGCCGACGTGGGGCTCGCCGAGGCGGAAGCATTTGCGACAGGCCGGAAAATCCGGGTTACCAAAGTGCCCTTCGGCGCCTCTGCCCGGGCGCTCATAAACGACGACCCGCGTGGTTTCGTCAAGATAATCTCTGACCCCGCCACCGGCGTCGTCCTCGGCGGCTGTGTCGTCGGCAGCCAAGCGTCCGAGCTCATCTCCGTGATCGCCCTTGCCGTAACCGCCGGGCTCAAAGTCCGCGACATCGTAGACAGCTGCCTTGTCCACCCCTCTTTGTCCGAGGCGCTCGCTGAAGCGGCCGAGTGACGGCGAAGGCCGCACGTCTGTGGACGGACCCGCCGAAAAGAGCCGGCGTGCATATGGCGAAGGCCGCACGTCTGGGGACGGAGCCCGCCAAAAAGAACGGGCCCGTCCCGCAGACGCACGGTTCGCCCTATTTTCCTGGGCCTTTCTCGGTTCCGACCGCGCTCTCCGGCGTGGTACGGGGTATTGCACGTGTCCTCGGCCGTTCTACTGACATATTTTGTTGCATAGCGCGCGTTTTGGTCCGCAGATGGGCATTTTTCGCCCTGCAGCAGCTTCCCTCGCTAAATGACTGGTGAAATCGGGGCCGCGACCCCGTCGAAGCCAGATCTGGCGGGTTTGGTCGAGGTCGGCCTAAGGACGGTGCGGTCCTCCGGGCCCACGTCCAGCCGGGCGCGAGTGGCGAAGGCATTGCCAGCCTCCACGGCGGCGCTCCAAAGTTGCGAGTGCGGGCGCCGGCAACCTCGGGTCGGGCCAACGAGGCCGTGCTCACCTTGCTCGCCAAGGAATTAGGTGTGCCGGCGCCGTCGCTTAGCTGTAGCCGTCGACGTTTAAAGGCGTACCCATCACCACGTTCCGACATGCTGTCCATTGACCCCCGCCCTAGTGTTGCCCTAGCTTCCCCGCCTGGGGAGCGGGTGGGAGGGTGCATGATGGACGCGGCTGGGCGCGAAACGCAGGTGCGGGATTTCGTGGAGGAAGTCTGGAATGGTCGAAATTACGAAGCGGCCGCCGACCTCTACGCCGAAAACTATGTCAATCACTTCGGGACAGGACCTGCCGCAAGAGCCGAGCCCATCCGCAGGTACCACGCCGCGTTCGCGGACTTGCACGTCGATATCGAAGAGCTGATCGTCGCCGGCGACGCGGTTGTGGTCAGGCTCACACTTCGGGGGACCGACACCGGAGGGCACTTGGGACGACCTCCGACCGGGCGCGCGATGCAGACGTGGGCGGTTGACATCATGCACTTCGAGGGTGACCGGGTGGTCCGTGAATGGATTGGCGCCGACAACCTCGGCACGTTTATCCAGCTCGGAGTTGTCGACGACCCGTGGCCGGAATAGCTCGAGGAGCCCGCCCCACCGATAAGTGCCTTCCACGGATCTTGTCCAGCTGGCGCCGGGGCTGTCAGAGTGCATTGGTAGCAACCCAGCTCTCGAGCCGCAAAGGAACCAGCCCATGCTCACGGTGATCGCCCGCTACGAAGCTCAATCAGGGATGGGGGACCTTGTTGCCACGACGTTGGCTAAGCACGTCGCCGCTACTCGCACCGAGCCCGGGTGCGTCCAGTTCGTTGCCTACCGCTCGCGGGCAGACCGCGAGCGGTTCTTGCTGTACGAGCAGTACGCCGACGACGAAGCCTTTGAGGCGCACCGCAAGAGCCCGCACTTTCGTTCTTATGTCGAAGGCACCATCGTTCCGTTGCTCTTAGAGAGGAAGTCCGACCGTTATGACGAGGTAGAACCGGACAGGGACTGACAGGGGGCCAAAACTGGTCGGTCAATCCGGCTGGCTCTGAGCCCGAGATGATCATGTCGGATACCCGCTAGGTATGACGGCGCTCAGCGGCGAGACTGTCGTTGTGAGCAGGCAGGAGCACACGCCTGGGCCCGGGCAGGAGCCTGGCGGCAGGTCGAAGGCGAGCCCGACGGGGCGCCTAGCGCTGATGGCGGCCGGGGTGACGGTCGTGCTGTGGGCGTCGGCTTTTGTGGCGATCCGCAGCGCCGGGCGTGACTTCTCCCCAGGTGCCCTAGCTCTCGGCAGGCTCGTGTGTGGGTCGATGGTGCTGGGCCTGGTGGCACGGGCTCGGCGCGAGGGATGGCC
>DATKHZ010000359.1:0-2125 GCA_035509995.1 Acidimicrobiales bacterium
TTTGGGTGGACGGGTGGTTGCCATCCAGACACGTGACGGCCGGCTCGATGGCACGTACCCGTGGTTGCCGGCGCAAGCCGCTACGCATCTGGCTTGGGACCAGGTAGACGCTTTTATTACGATCCTCGACGCCACGGACGAGGCGTACCTCGAGGAGATCCACGCCCAAGGTAAGCCGGTCGTAATGATCAGCTACCACCTCCCCGGATTTAAATGCCCGCAGGTATTGCCAGATAATCGCTCAGGGGTTGCCGAGGCGGTCGCTCACCTTATATCGCATGGGCACTCTCGGATCGCCTTTGCCGGCAACCTGGTCCAGGGTCGGCCCGACGATATCAGCGAGCGCTACGAGGTCTACGTGGAGACCCTGCGCCAGCACGGCCTCGAACCCGACCCGAGGCTCGTCTTCGTTGGTCCCGAGGATGGAGGAGAGGCGATCGCAGGAGCGATGCTCCGCGCGGGCCTGCCCTGCACGGCTGTCCTCGCTGCCACCGACCTGATCGCGTCCGGCATGGTCCGCGCACTCCAAGACGCTGGCGTGAAACTTCCGTCCCGGCTGGCGGTGGTCGGTTTCGATGACCGGGATTTTGCCTCGCGGGTCTCCCCGCCACTCGCAACTGTTCGCCAGGACTTCGGGCGCCTGGGAGAAATGGCTGCGCGCCTCGTCATCGACATGGCCAATGGCGAAAACGTACCAGCGGGCGATTACACGGTAAAAACGACATTCGTGCCCCGCGAGTCGTGTGGGTGCCCTGCGCCGACGTTGCTGCAACGGCCGCGTGTCCCAGGCGAGAACGCGGGCCTGCGCCTCTGTCGCGATTTGACGGCACTGCTAGCAGGGCCCAACCCGACATCCCCGCAGGAACTTGTCGTCTCACACTTTGCAGACGAGGTTTCTCGGTTTTGCCATCATGTGCTGGAGTCGTTGTCGCCGAATTCAATAAGCCTGCGAGACGCCACCGAGTCTGTATACCGAGCCTTCCCCCGCGGCGCCACGATCCCCACCGTGATGGAATGCGTTCAACAGTACCGGCGCGACTTGCTCAGCGAGCTCGGCTATACGGAACAGCGCCTGATGGCGCTCGACCGCTGCGCTTACGAGGTCTCTATGACGGTGAACGGAGCGACAGCACGAAGTCAGGGTGAGCTGAACAGCAGCCTCGAGGAGTCCCTTCGGGACGAGCACCATGTCAGCCTGGCGCTGGTCGGAATGGGAAGGGAAGGTGCCGGCCCCGAGTCCCTCGCGTGGCTAAAGGGTACGCACGTCAAGAGCGCCTGCTTCGCAGTTTGGGCCGGTGGCGTTGGCGAGAGAAAGTGGGGCCCGGAACCCTTGCGGGTGGCCGGGGTTTTCGGTGCCGGCGTGGCGGAAAGGTTGCCGATTGGTAGTCCGCTCAGCGTCGCCGATTTCCCGCCGGTCGCCTCGCTTACAGAGGGGGGTTCCGAGCCGGACGACCTGGTCCTGGTGCTCCCCGTGCGCACGGCCGCGCGCCAGTGGGGAATCCTGGCGGTCAGTTGCCAAGTCGAGGCTGCCACGCAGACAGGTGGGGACATCTACTTCCAGTGGACCGCACTGCTCGGGATAGCCCTCGACCACGATGCCTTGGTCGAAGAGATCAGAGCATCCGAGGAACGCTACGCACTGGCAGCCCGGGCCGCGAACGACGGGCTATGGGACTGGGACGTGCCCTCCGGCACCGTCTTCTATTCGCCCCGTTGGAAAGCAATGCTTGGCTACGGTGACGATGAGGTCGGCAATACACCGAGCGAATGGTTCTCGCGCGTGCATCCCGAAGACAGGGACGAGCTGAAAGACATGGTCGACCGCCAGCTTTGTCGAGGCGAGGGCTCGCTCGAGGTCGAGCACCGCATGATTACCAAGGACGGGACCTACCGGTGGGGTTTGTGCCGCGCGGTAGCGGTCCAGGGACCGGAAGGCAGAGCTACGCGTGTGGTGGGTTCGCTGACAGACATCACCGAACGCAAAGAGCTGGAAAGCCGCCTGCGCCAAGCTGCGCTGTACGACTCGCTGACGGGCTTGCCAAACCGGTTGCTCTTCATGGACCGAATGGAGCAGGCCTTCGCGAGGACACAACGCTCGCCCGACTACCAGTTCTGCATCCTTTTC
>DATKHZ010000360.1:0-7729 GCA_035509995.1 Acidimicrobiales bacterium
GAACCGACGACAACTCGATTATGAGCCGAGTGCTCTGCCAACTGAGCTACGCCGCCCTGCGGTTGCACGGCTGCCTCGGCTGCGGCCGCGCATAGGTCGCAAGTGTAACGGACGGAGACGAGTGCCCCATCCTGTTCCCGCACGCCGGGCTTGTGCCGCGGCAAAAGCCGCGGCGGGTTGGGACCGGCCGCGGCCTTGCTCGCTTGCAGGGTTGACAGTTTCAAGGGGAGACGAGCTGGAACGTACCTCCTTCGACCTTGACGCCGTTGCCGTTGCCGGTAGCCGCGAATATCCCACCCACGAGGCCGATCCCTTCCGACCCGAACAGGTAAAGCGGCTTGCCTTTGTACGTGAGCTGGGTCGTCCCGTCAGCCCGCTTCAGGCTGCCCACTTCGGCGGCCGCTACGGGGCCCTGCAGCCCTGCCCTCCCGGTCGTCAGGACAGGCGGCCAATACACCGCGCACGGCCCTGTGCAGGTGCTGGTGGAGGCACTGTCCTTGGTATAGGAGTAGACGGGGAAGGGTTCCCAACCGATGCCAGTCATCATCAGGGCAGCGAGCACCGCCTTCCCACCGACGTGCGTGGTTGTCAATGTGCCTGGCCACGCAAGGGGCGCCCCCGTCGGCGAGACCAGCCACCACAGCCCGTGCCAGGGCGGCAAGGTTGGCTCGTCCCACGCTTGACCGCTGACCTGGCCCGGTCCCCGGTCGAAGAGGTAAAGGGGGTGGCCGGCATAGGTCACTTGCATGCCGATGCCAGCCCGGTTGAGGACACCAAGGAGGCTTTTTTCCACACCGGCTCCGGCGACGGGGGGGCCACTGGTTGTAATCGCCGGCCATTCGGCATGCTGGTCGTTGGAGGGCCCCGTGCATGATCCCGGCCCTCCTGGCAGGGTCTTAATGATCGTCGCGGTGCACCCGAAGCTTGACGGCTGGTCGCTGGTAATAAGGTAGAGCGAGTAGCCGGCGTACTTGCCGGAGCCGACCGTGAGCATGGTCCCAAATGGGCCGGGCCCGGTCGTAATGACGGTACCGGTGGCCTTGGCCGCCGCGAAGGCCGGGGCGGAAAAAGATAGCGGTGCCGATGACAACGCCACTGCGGTAACGCCGGCGATTGTTACGCGGGCGGTACGGCTCAATCGTCGCCAACCTAATTGCATTTGTCCTCCTGGGTAACGGTTGCGGGCTTGCTGCTCACGACTAAACCTAGGTGGGCAAACGGTTTTTCCCAATGTGGCTAGCCGGCATCTCGCTTAGGTACCTGTACACCCCGTACCCGGGTGAAATACCGCCAGGGGCCGAGTGTTAGCCCCCCTCGTGCGTCAACCGCCGGTCGCTGCGGAGCGACGTGGAGCCCCCTGTCGGAATCGAACCGACGACACCGGCCTTACCATGGCCGTGCTCTGCCGACTGAGCTAAGGGGGCAACGCGGCCAGGGACCGCTTTGCCCGCCTAATAGTAGCGGCCCGGACGAGCCGGGCGCTCCTGTCAAACCGCTGCGTTCCGGGCGTTCCGGGCGTTCTGGGCGTTCCGGGGGTTCCCGGACCGTGACGCCATTGCGCCTAGCCTTGAGCAATGAGCACTACCTCTACGCCCGGAGGGGCCCCATCAAAGCCGGGGGTGGCACCCGCCGCGATAAGTGTGCGGCTGGAGCTGGTTGCCCCGGGCCACGCCGAAGGTTTGCTTGCCATCTACAACCGCGAAGTTGAGTCCGGCACAGCTACCTTCGACATCGCACCCCGGTCGGTCGAGGACCAGCTCGAGTGGATCGCCGAGCACTCGGGGGCTCACCCCGCCGTAGCCGCGGTAACCGATGACGGCGAGGTCGTCGGGTTCGGGTCGCTGTCGCCATACCGGCCGAGGGCCGCGTACAGCACCTCCGTAGAGGACTCGGTGTACGTGGCCGAGGAGTTCCAAGGCCTGGGCATCGGGCGGGCGGTCCTCGAAGAACTGCTCCGCCTAGCCGAGGCACACGGGTTCCACGCCGTCATCGCCCGGATTGCGGGCAATAACGAGGCCTCGGTGGCCCTGCATGCGGCGTGCGGGTTTGAGATGATCGGCACGGAGCGAGAAGTCGGCCGCAAGTTCGGCCGCTGGCTCGACGTCGTCTGTATGGAACTACTTATCTAGCGCTGCTATTTGGGTAGCACCGCTACTAGGAAGCAGCCAGCCCGACGAGCTCCTCGTGCGCGGCGGCAGGCGGCAAGGCCTTCCCGTCGAGGGTGTGCACCCGGCTGAACCGCAAGCTGGAAGACAACCAGAGGCCGTCGGCGCCGAAGAGGTCGTCGACGCTGAGATCCTCCCGGGCGACCTCCCAGCCCGAAGTTTCGGCCGCTTCGAAGAGGTGGGCCACACTGATGCTGGCCAGAACCCCGACGGACGCCGGCGGGCTGACGAGACGGCTGCTGCCAAAACAAGCGACGACGGACGAAGTCGCGGCCTCCCAGACGGTGCCATCTGTCCCCACAAAAATGGCGTCGTCGGCACCCCGGGCTTCGGCCCAACGGTATACGGCCATGTTGACCGCATAGGACAAGGTCTTCGCGCCGAGCAGGAGCCAAGGTGCTTCTTCGACGAGACCGCTCGGCAACCCGCGCGAGATCGTGATGACCGAGACGCCCTCGGCCCGCTGGCGCAGGAGACGGGCGCTCAGTTCCTGGCCGAGCACGTAGGCGGTGGGCGGGCCGCCCTCTTCGGGGCCACGGGTGCACACGAGGCGCATCTCCCACTCCTCACCGCCGAGCCACGCAGCGATGCCAGCGGCAACGGCCTCCCTCCAGGCCACCGGGGATGGCACGACGAGCCCTATGGAGGCTGCGGAACGAGCGAGCCGGGCGAGGTGGTCTTCAAGGTGGCGAGGTTGGCGGGCGTTGACAAGGAACCTTTCGAACACGCCGTCCCCCCGCAGCACGCCCAAATCGTCAGCCCGCAGAAATGGGGAGCGGGATGGCAACAGGGCCGGGCCTTGCGGACCAAGCTGGACCAGTACCGCAGCGGGCTGGTCCGTCGCCCCGGGTGAGCTGGTGGCCACGTGAGCCTCCTTTCTCGTCGCTTCTGACGCTAGCGTCTGCGGGTGTGCAAGAGCGCGGGGAGCCGGGTCGCTACGGGCCGGTACTGGCCAAGGTCCGCGAAGAGCTGGACGAGGTCGAAGAAGCGATGAAACGCGTGGAAGACGGCAGCTACGGCCGCTGCGAGGCCTGTGGCGGCACGCTCAGCACCCAGGAGCTCGACGCGTCCCCGTTAGCGCGGCGCTGCCGGGCTTGTAGCTGAGGGGCTCAGCGAGCGAGCACTCCGCGCTCAATTAGTGCCTCGGCGATCTGGACCGCGTTCAGCGCCGCACCCTTGCGGAGGTTGTCCCCGGAGACGAACATTGCCAGCCCTCGCCCGTCCGGCTCCGAGCGGTCCTCACGGACCCGGCCCACGAGGCAGTCATCGCTGCCGGCGGCTGTTAGCGGGGTGGGCACCTCAACCAGGCGCGTGCCCGGTGCGGAAGCCAACAGCTCCCTGGCACGCTCGGGCGAGATCGGGCGCTCGAAACGGGCGAGCACGGACAGGGAATGGCCGGTGAACACGGGCACCCTCACACAGGTAACGCCAACGGCGAGATCCGGGATGTGGAGGATCTTGCGGCTCTCGTTGCGCAACTTGTGCTCTTCATCGGTCTCGTCGTCGACCATGTTGCCGGCGACGGGCAGGACGTTGAAGGCTATCGGCCCCGGGAAGACCCGGCTCGGCGGGTAAGACAAAGCAGACCCGTCGAAGGTGAGAGCGGCGGCTTTTTCACCCACGGCGTGGACCTGCTCAGCGAGCTCGTCGACTCCTTTGAGGCCCGATCCCGAAGTCGCCTGGTACGTGGAAATAACGAGCTTGCGCAGGTTCGCCTCGTCGTGGAGCGGCTTCAGCACCGGCATGCAGACCATGGTGGTGCAGTTGGGGTTGGCCACTATCCCTTTGCGTATGTCGACGAGGTCGTCGACGTTCACCTCGGTCACGACCAATGGCACGTCGGGGTCCATCCGCCAAGCCTTTGAATTGTCGACCACTATTGCGCCAGTACCGGCTACCACCGGCGCCCACTCGCGTGACGCAGCCGCCCCCATGCTGAACAGCGCGATGTCCATGCCCGAGTGGTCGGCAACCGCCACATCTTCGACCGTCACGCCATCGAGGACCTGGCCGGCCGAGCGTTCCGACGCGAAGAACCTCAAGCGGCCGACGGGCAGCTCCCGTTCCTGGAGGACCCGGCGCATCATCGCGCCAACCTGCCCGGTCGCGCCGTAAACCCCGACCGATAACGCCATCAGTAACTCGCCTCCCCGTCCAGGCCGAACGCTTTGTGCAGGGCGAGCACGGCACGATCGGACTGCGAGGCGCGAACCACACAGGTGAGGCGGATCGCGGAGGTCGAGATCATTTCGATATTGATCCCCTCTGTGGCGAGCACCTCGAACATCGTCGCGGAAATACCAGGGTGGGTCCTCATCCCCGCCCCCACTATCGAAACGGTCGAAATATCAGGGTCCGCGTAGGTGGCGCTGGCACCGATCTCTGCCTTCAGGTCGTCGATCACTTCTTTTGCCGAAGCGAGGTCCGCGTGAGGCACTGTGAAAGAAATGTCGGTTGTGCCGTGCAAGGACACGTTTTGTTCGATCATGTCGACGTTTATGAGCTTGTCGGCGAGCCCTCTGAACAACCTCGCGGCTACACCTGGCCGGTCGGGTACGCCGGCGACGGTCAACTTGGCCTCGGACTGGTCAGCGACAACAGCTGAGATGATCGCCTGCTCCATAGCATTGCCTTCCTCTTCGATCGACGTACCGGGCTCCCAGGTGAAGCTGGACCGCACGTGGAGCCGCACTCCGTGGGTGCGCGCAAACTCCACCGAACGCATCGCCGGTTTTGGGCAACCCGCAGCGTTCATCTCCAGCATTTCGTCGTAGCTCACCTTCGCCAGGCGTCTTGCGGCCGGAACAACTCTCGGGTCCGCACTGAACACCCCCGGGACATCGGTGTACAGCTCGCAAGCCTCGGCACCCAAAGCCTTGGCGAGCGCAACGGCGGTCGTGTCCGAGCCGCCTCGGCCAAGGAACGTGACCTCCCCGTCCAAGGAGACACCTTGCGAGCCGCCTACAACGGGCACCCGACCAGCGTCGAGGGCCGCTCGGAGCCGGGTGGGGCGCATATCGACGATCTTGGCTCTGGTGTGCTCACCGTTGGTGACCACTCCGGCCTGGCTGCCCGTAAAGCTGTCCGCCGCTACGCCGAGGTCGTGGAGGGCCATGCACAAAAGAGCCATCGCCTTTCGTTCTCCTGCTGTGATGAGCATGTCCATCTCACGGCCCGGGTGCGTCCGGGACACCTTGTTTGCGAGGTCCAGCAGGTCGTCGGTCTCGTGGCCCATGGCCGACACCACGACCACCGGTTCGTCTCCGCGCCGCCGGACGCGCGCGATGTAGTCGGCGACGTTCCGCATCCTCTCGGCGTCCGCAACGGAGGAGCCCCCGAACTTCTGCACCAGCAGGGCCACGGCTCCGCAGGATACCAGGTGGTCCCGCGAGAACCGGCCGCTGCGAGCTCACCGAACGTCGCGCCGCCCGCGGTACACCGCTAGCCAAGCCGCTTGTAGTTCGGCTACGCTGCGCCGCCGTGCCGTCTGAAAAACGTATTCGCCAGCAGGCCAACCAGCGCCGCATGCAGGCACTGCGAGCAGAGCAGGTCAGGAAGCAGCGCAGGCAACGGTTTTGGCTGGTCGGGGGTGCCGCCACTGTCGTCGTCGCCCTGATCGCCGTGCTCATTGCCGTCCTCCCCGGGGGCGGCGGGAAGGCCGCGACGTCAACGACTCTCACCCCGACGACGGTCGGGACGACGACATCGACATCGACCGGGCCGACGACGACCGTGCCCCCTCCTGTGTCAGTGCCGCTGGTCAACGCACCCTCGAGCCCCGGGTGCCCCAAACTGAACGGCTCGTCACCCCATTACACGCACTTTGCCGCCGCGCCGCCGATGTGCATCAACGCCTCCAAGCAGTACACCGCGACGATGCTCACCGATATAGGGCCGATCACGATCAAACTGCTGGCGGCACAAAACCCAACCACCGTGAACAACTTCGTGTTCTTGGCGGGCTACCACTTCTATGACGGCACGGCCTTCCACCGCGTGGTGACCGGCTTCGTCGACCAAGGCGGGGACCCGACCGGGACCGGGAGCGGGAGCCCTGGTTACTCGTTCAACGGGGGCGCTCCCAAGAGCGCTTCGGTCTACACCGCCGGCGCCCTGGCGATGGCTAACTCAGGGAGCTCGAGCAGCGACGGGAGCCAGTTCTTCATCGTGGTCGGCAAGGGCGGCGCAGGGCTACAGCCCCTCTACAGCTACTTCGGGCAGGTAACGAGCGGCATGAGCGTCGTCAACAAGATCAACGCCGACGGGAGCGGATCGTCGGCGGGCACCCCGACCGTTGTCCACAAGGTCGTCAAGGTCACCATCAGCGTGTCCTGAGGCCGCCGGGCTCGGCACGGGGTGGTCGGGACACTGACGCTACGGAGCGGGCTGCTCGAGGACCTCCAGGCCCACTTGCTTACCGTCCAACCAGATCGTCACATTGCCCGGGCCGCGCTTGTACCAGTGCCCGTCGGGCGCTCGGAGCAGCGCGGTACGCTCGTCGATCGCCGCGATCCGAAGACCGCCCGAAGCGAGCCTGACGGTCCGGTGCATCTTTTCCTCCGACCAATCACCGGCGTGTGGCAGGACCGCCAGTTGCGGCAGGAGCCCCAGCCCGAGCGTGAGCGCCCCGCCTCTGGGGTCCACCATCGCGTCGCCGAGCACCATGGCCCCCGCCGATGACCCTGCCAGCACGGCACCGGCCCCCCACGCCTCGACGAGGGCATCCCACACGGGCGAGGACTTGAGCACTGAACGCAGGTGCAGCACCGAGCCCCCGGCCAGGTACAAGAAACGGGCAGCTCTTACCATCGCAGCGTGTTCCCGTTCCTCGGCGTCGCTCCGCCGGAGCACCATGCAAGCCTTGACCGAGGCGCCTAAGCCGGCAAAGTAAGAAGCGGCCGTTTCGATTGCCTTGTCCGGGTGCCAGTACGCCGCGGCAGTAGGCAGGACAACGACATCGCTGGTACCGGAGCTCTCGAGAAGCTGTCGATCGATCTCCTCGCACCCCGGTGTCCACTCCGCCCCCCCGACCAGCGCGAGCTCGCCGTAGGTGCTCTCTTGGCGCTGAACGGCAGGTAGAGCGCCAGAAGGAGGCGGGATTTCGGGGTCGTACGCCATCGGCGCGGCCAGTATTGCACGGTGCGCCTGCGGAGGCGCAACACCACGGCCCACTCGCCGTGAGATCGGTGGCGGTGGATGGTCATGAACCAGACGTGTCATGACAAACCGGCCCTTTTGCCCCATTTCGGACTAGACAATCCTAACTAGGCCGATTGTCTGCTCCAAATGACGCAGTCAGGCCATAGCGCCGATATCGCCCTACTCGTACGTTTGAGGGAGGATTCGGGCACTCAGGAGGTACCGGAAATGGCCGAGCAGCTACAAGGTGACTCCCTACTTACCCCGGCGGAAGTTGCAGCACTCTTCCGGGTCAACCCAAAGACCGTCACCCGTTGGGCCCGCGCAGGCAAGATCACGGCCATCCGTACACTTGGCGGCCACCGTCGCTTCCGGGCCACAGAGATCCGTCGCTGCCTCGACCAACTGGACTTCGACATCTGAGT